>JAJXXG010000122.1 GCA_021781255.1 Acidobacteriota bacterium | reverse complement strand
GTTTTCTCTTCGTCTTCAACCGTGTCACCGGCGAGCCGCTCTTTCCCATCCACGAGGAACCGTTCCCAAAGAGCCACGTGCCCGGCGAAGTCACCTCGCCCACACAGCCCGTGCCGGAACTGCCCGTGCCTTACGGCCGCCAGCAGCTCACGTCAGAGATGCTCACCACGCGCACGCCTGCTGCACATACCTGGGCGCTGAAGACCTTCCGCACCTTTCGCAGCAATGGCCAGTTTGTGCCCTTCGCCGTGGGCCAGCAGACCGTCGTTTTCCCCGGCTTTGATGGCGGCGCGGAGTGGGGTGGCCCCGCGATTGATCCAGAGACCAACACCATCTTCATCAACGAAACTGAGATGGCCTGGACCGGCGGCTTGGAACCTGCCTCGCCTTCCGGCGATCCCGGTGAGCGGCTTTACCAGACGCAATGTGCCATCTGCCATGGGGCAGACCGCGCCGGTTCACCGCCGCAGTTTCCCTCGCTCGTTGGAATTGAAAAGCGGCTGACCAGCGAGAAGATTGTCTCCAACATCCACTCGGGTAAGGGTCGAATGCCTTCGTTCCCCAACATCGGAGACGCGCAGGCGAAGGAACTCCTCGCCTATCTAGCCACGCCTGTTTCCGCTCAGAGCCGCAAAGAGCTCACATCAATCCCACGTGGCCCGGCACACGACCCAGCAGGGGAAGCGGTCTACAAGACACAGTGCCTGGCATGCCACGGCCAGCATCTTGAAGGCCTCGCCCCGGCATTCCCGGCGCTGCTAGGCGTCGGTTCGCGGCTCACCAAGGCTCAGGCCACTGCGCTCATTCATAACGGCAAGGGAATCATGCCGCCAAACCCGCTGCTCACCGGGGCAAAGCTCGCCGCGCTGCTGCGCTACCTCCGCATTGGTGATATGCCTGTAGGGCGGACCTCCTTCGCGCCGGGAACAGATCGCTACACCTTCACCGGCTATCGCAAGTTCCTCGACCCCGACGGTTATCCGGCCATCGCGCCGCCCTGGGGAACTCTCAACGCCATCGACCTCAAAACCGGCCGCTACCTCTGGAAAATTCCCCTCGGCGAGTATCCAGATCTGGCTGCCCATGGTATGTCAAACACCGGCTCAGAGAATTACGGCGGACCCATCGTTACCGCGGGAGGCGTCCTCTTCGTCGGTGCCACAGTCTACGACCGCAAGTTCCGCGCCTTTGACGCAAACACCGGCAAGCTGCTCTGGCAGTGGACCTTACCCTTTGCGGGCATGGCCACACCGGCCACCTACATGGTCAATGGCCGCCAGTATGTCGTCATTGTCTCCAGCGGCGGCCGTGATCCCAAATCGCCTGTCGGCGGCTCATATATTGCCTTTGCCCTACCGCGTTAGACGCCTGTGGAAAGCGTAATAAATATTTACGCTTTTTCTTCGCCGTTTTGCGCTGAACTGCGTTATGCTTCCTTCACACCACGGAGGACACGCAGATGGATGCTCTCAAGGAACTCGCCGCGGAATTTGACCGCGAAACAACCAACACCCGAAGGGTTCTCGACGCCATTCCGGCCGACGCCGACTACGCCTACAAGCCGCACGCCAAGTCAATGAGCCTCGGCCAGCTTGCTGGCCATGTCTCGGACACGGCCGGTGGATGGGCGATTACCTGCCTCACCACCGACAAGCTCGAATTCCCGGCTGGTCACAAATTCGAACCCTACATTCCAGCCAACAAGCAGGCCCTCCTTAGCCAGTTCGACAAGCAAGTGGCTGAAGCCAAGGCCGCCCTCGCCGCCATGACGCTCCCCGTATGGGACGAGCATTGGAAGTTCATCATGGGCGGATTCACGGCCATCGACGATACCAAATACAACGTCTTCCGCACCTGGGTGCTCGACCACTTGATTCATCATCGCGCCCAGCTCGGCGTCTATCTGCGCCTGCTCAACCAGAAGATTCCGGGCCTCTACGGGCCTTCTGCCGACGAGATGTAAGTTCGGCAGGGAAGCGGGCGGCCGGTTGTGAAGGCCAGACCCGCTTCCTTTAGGCTGATCGTATGGCCTTCGTATTTCCTCGCATTTATCCCATCCTCGATTCCTCGCGCATTCCTTCCACTGGCCGTGCCGAGTTTCTCCATCAGCTTGGCGCATCGCTCGCTGAGGCCGGCGTCACGCTGCTCGAATACCGCAACAAGAGGGGATGCGACGACGAACTGCACGCCGATGCGGCGATCCTTCGGGCCGTCATGCCTGCAGGTCAGGTCAAACTGATCCTTGACGACCGCGCCGACCTCGTCGCCGAACTCGGCTACGACGGTGTCCACGTGGACGCGGGCGACGTGTCGCCTGCCGAGGCCCGCCGCATCGTCGGCCCCGCACGGATCGTTGGCACCTTCGGCGGAGGTGACGGGCTGCTCCCCGGCATCCTCAACGAGCCCGTGGACTATTTCGCCATCGGTCCGGTCTTTGCCACCACCACCAAGAAGACTGACAAAGCACCCATCGGCGTGGAGGGAGTGCGCCGCCTGCGCGCAGAGGCTGGACCAAACGTTATCCTCACTGCTGCCGCAGGCATCACGTTGGAAAATGCCCCTTCCGTGCTCGCCGCCGGAGCGAATACCGTCGCCGTCTCCGCCGCTCTCTTTTCCGCGGCTGATCCCGCTCATGAATTCCGCCGGTGGATGCGTATTCTCGGGAACTAACGCTCTCGCATAGTCCCGATAGCTTCAAAGAACAAGAAAAAAGTGGGAGACAATTGCGACTGATTCAAGTAAAACCAACCCAGAATGTCGCCCTTAACCATCGAGCCCCGGCCTCGGCCATTTCCGTCTCTGCGTCCGGTATCGTAGCATTGCGATACAAGCCAAAGCACACGGTTGAATCCAGGGCTCGCTGTGTGAAGTGAATCGGTCTGTCTCTCCGATTCGCCTTGCCGTGCCAGTTGCTGATGCGGGCTCTGATTTCTACGGTTCCGGAGGTCCTCTCAAGCGTATGCGCGGTCTGGCCGGTGTGAACCTGAAACCGACGTGGATCTCCACGGAGCACCACACATCTCATTGCAGCGCGGAGGGAATGCATGCCTAGCAGGCTGTTCGCAACCAAGCCCATTAACACCATCCTCGCGGAGTCGCAGGAGGCCGGCGAACACTCGCTGAAACGCGCCCTCGGTCCAATGAACCTCATCACGCTTGGAATCGGCGCCATCATCGGCACTGGAATCTTCGTTCTCACTGGGCCCGTCGCTGCCACCGCCGCCGGACCCGCCATCGTCCTCTCGTTCATCATCGCCGGACTGGCGTGTGCTTTCGCCGGACTTTGCTACGCGGAGTTCTCAGCTCTGCTTCCCATTGCCGGCAGTTCGTACAGTTACGCCTACACTACCCTCGGCGAAATCGTCGCCTGGATCATCGGCTGGGCTCTTGTCCTTGAGTACGCCTTCGGCGCCGCCACCGTTGCGGTCGGCTGGAGCGGATATGTCGGCAGTCTATTGCAGGACCTTGGCATTCCCTTTCCGCCGGCGCTTTCTTATGCACCCGGGACGGAACTCGTGCAGTACAACGGTCATTGGGCACCCATCGCCAGCGTAAGTATGAAAATTCACACAGCCGCCGCCAGCCTGCCTCACACGACCTCTCATTTCGATCTGATGGCGCTGATCGGCATTTTCATCATGACGGCAGTTCTTGCAAAAGGAATCAAGGAGTCTGCAAACCTCAACACCGCCATCGTGATCATTAAGGTTTCTGTCCTGGTAGTCTTCATCGGTCTCGGCATCATCTTTCTGGCCGCCCATCGCGAACTCGCCATGATGAATTGGCATCCCTTCATTCCGCCGAATAAGGGTCACTTTGGGGAGTTTGGCTGGAGCGGCGTTCTGCGCGGCGCCGGAATTATTTTCTTCGCATACATCGGCTTCGACGCCGTTTCCACGGCAGCTCAGGAAGCACGAAATCCTCAAAAGGATATGCCAATCGGAATCCTCGGCTCGCTCGTAATCTGCACGATCCTCTACATCCTGGTCGCGGTTGTGCTCACGGGTCTTACCTCCTACACGCATCTCAACGTAGCGGATCCGATTGCGGTCGGAGTCGATGTGACAGGCGTGAAATGGGGAAGCTATCTGGTAAAGATCGGCGCCATCGGCGGTCTCACGTCCACTATGCTGGTCATGCTCCTTGGCCAGACGCGCGTATTCTTCACCATGTCGCATGACGGGCTGCTCTGGAAATGGGCATCCAAAGTACATCCCAGGTTGCGGACTCCGTACATTTCAACAATCGTGATTGGAACCATCGTTGGCCTGCTTGCCGCTACGTTGCCAATTTCCACGCTCGATGAACTCACCAGCATAGGTACCTTATTTGCTTTCACGGTGGTTTGTGCCGGAGTCTGGGTTCTGCGCAGGAAGCAGCCCAATCTCGAGCGGCCCTTCAAGACACCGTGGGTTCCCTTTGTCCCCATCATGGGGATCGGAATCTCCTTGCTCATGATGGTCTCGCTCCACCTGCTGACGTGGGAAGTCTTCCTGATCTGGCTGGTTGTTGGTTTGGTCGTCTACTTTACTTACAGCCGCAGGCACAGTCATGTGCAGCGCGCCATTGCAGAACAAGCAACCTCAGGCGATTAGGCCGCAAGCTGGAATCTAGGCAAAAGGAATGGCCTCCCGCAGGAGGCCATTTCCGTTCTTGAATGGTCTTCGCGCTCTACGCAGTCGTCTTCGCGCAATGCTCGTCGAAGGCTCGAATCAGCTCGGCAGCAATTTCCTGTGCCGTCGTCTGCTCAATCACAAACCGCTGCATCAGGTAAACAAGCTTGCCATCGCGCAGGATCGCAATCGCGGGAGAGGTGGGTGGATTGCCGTCAAAGTAGCTGCGTGCGCGCTCCGTTGCCTCGCGATCCTGTCCAGCAAAAACCGTAATCTTGTGGTCGGGCTGCTGCGTGCTGTTGGCCAGCGCCATCCTCACTCCGGGACGCATCTTGCCTGCCGCGCAGCCACAAATCGAGTTCACGACCACCATTGTGGTGCCGGGCTTCGCCAGCGTTGCATCCACTTCCTCAGCGGTGCGTGTTTCCGTAATACCTGCGCGTGTCAACTCTTCGCGCATGGGGATAACCATCAATTCTGGATACATGGATGCCTCCGGCTGGAATTCCTGCCTGCAGATATTCTATCTGCCTTTCAGCCACATTGCCACATTGCAGTGTGCGGAGAGGATGGTACGCTGGTTTGCGCAGCCGTGACGTAGACTTGACGCGATGCTCCTTGAAGAACACAAATCTCTTGCGCCGTTCACCACCTTCGGCATCGGCGGGCCTGCGCGCTGGTTTGTGGCCGCTGAAAGTGAAGACGACGTGCGCGATGCCGCGGCCTGGGCGGGCGAGCATGGCGCTCCACTCTTCGTGCTCGGCGGCGGCAGCAACTTGCTCGTCAGTGACGAGGGATTTGATGGCCTGGCGCTGCATGTTTGTCTCCGTGGCATCAAGCAAGAGGAGCAAAA
>JAJXXG010001025.1 GCA_021781255.1 Acidobacteriota bacterium | reverse complement strand
CCCAGGCCGTACACGGTCCCGGTGGGCAGCGCCACCAGCCCTCCCGCGCGCAGGATCGCCGCCGCGCGGTCCATCGTGGCCCGGTCGAACGCGCTCCACTCCGCTGCCCCGCCCGCGTTCTCCGCGCATGCCCGGCCGATGATCAGATGCAGGGTCTTCACACCTCCATTGTCGCCGTTGCGCGCCCTTTCGCGCCATCGGCCGCTATACTCGCTCTTGGGTGTTGCGACAGGTTCGCACGGGTGGCTGCAAGTGGCAGTTCTTCACGGTTCCACGAGGGAGAAGCGATGCGCGCCGGGGTTCCGACGGACGCGCGCTGGGTCCGTGGGGTGTAGACCGGGATCCCCGCGGACATGCGATTGGCCCGTGGGCGCGATCGCTTTCTTCTGCTCTTTCGCCTCGTCCGGTCCTGTCTTTGCCCGCCGCGCCGCCCGCCTGAATCGGCCCCTACGCCCTGATGTCCGGTTGCGCCGCCATGCCCATTGAAACCGAGATCAAGTTTCGCGTCGACTCCACCGCTGCACTGGCCAGCCGCCTGCAGGCGGCTGCATTCCGCCTTGAAACCCCGCGCAGCTTCGAGAGCAACGTTCTCTTTGATACGCCCGACCGCCAGTTGCGCGCGCGCACTGAGATTCTGCGCATCCGCAGCTATGCCGGCCGCTGGACGCTGACCCACAAACGCCTGCCCCTCTCCGGTCCCGGCGAAGACCGGCACAAGCATCGCATCGAGACCGAAACCGGCCTCGCCGACGGCGACGCCCTGGCCGAAATCTTTCTCGGCCTGGGACTGGTCTCCGCCTTCCGCTATGAAAAGTGGCGCACCGAATGGACCGACGGCGAGGGCCATTGCGTCATCGACGAAACCCCCATCGGCGACTACGCCGAGCTCGAAGGCTCCCCGCAGTGGATCGACCGCACCGCCGTCCGTCTCGGCATCGATCCCTCGCAGTATGTCACCCTCAGCTACGGCCGCCTCTTTGAGCTCTGGCGCCAGCAGCACGCCAGCGCCGCGCACGACCTTACCTTTGCCGCTGTCGCGCCGCCGCCCTCAACCGCGTAGCCCGCCGTCCATTCCTTTCGTAACCGGATGTGCATTTTCCCATCATGTTCCTCTCCCCGGAGCCGATAACTCCATTGTGTTTTTCTCATCAACAGGAGGGGCTCATGTACAAGGATCTTTCTCGAGGCACTGTCCATTCCGGACGTACGTTCGCTGTCACAATTCTGCGCGCAGCCGCGCTGGCGGCCGTGGTGGCGCTGGCGTTGCCGGCCCGCGCCGGCGATGCGCGCGCCGTCAAATCCCGTGTCTCACCCGTCTATCCCGAGATCGCCAAACGCATGCACATCAGCGGTGAGGTCCAGCTTGCGGCCACCGTCGACGCGCAGGGAAAGGTCAAAGACGTTCGCCCCGTCAGCGGCAATCACATGCTCGAGGTCGCCGCCGAAGATGCCGTCCGTCAATGGAAGTTCGTCCCCGGAGATGGCGACTCCGTGGTCACCGTCGCCGTCAACTTCTCGCTCGGCGACTGAACGCGGCCGGTTGTCTTGTGGCCGCTCCAGACGCTGCTTGCGTCGTCCCGCTCAGCCCTGCGTAACCACATGGGCAATCCGGACGCCGCGCTCATGGCCGATCGGGCGCGTGGCTTGGCCGTCCTGCACCGAGCGCTTCTTTTCCTCTGCAGGACGGCATTTTTTGCGCACTCCGCGCCATCGTGCCGGCGCCGCTCCACCCTCCTCGCCGGTTCGCATGCGGATGTAGGGGCCAGTCTGTAGCCGGATAGGGAGGCCAGCGCCGCACCCTGTGCAGATTCCCGGGGGGCATACGACAGGTAAACCTTCGCCAATGCCTGAGCGGATTCCAATGGACTATGATGAAAGGTTGGAGTTCGTTCGAAATCTATGCTCACTGATCGTGCAGGTTCTGAATTTCTCGGCCGGGTATCCCTGAGCGTAGCCATCATGGACTCTGACGCGCACCGGCGCGCCAATGTCGCTGCCGCCCTCGCCGACTTCAGAAACCTGCAGATCTCGCAGATCTCTTCCTTCCCGATTCGCGCCGCGGACCTCGATCAGATCCTTCCCGATCCCTACAACATCGTTCTCCTCAACGTTGACTGCGATCCCGCCCTGGCCTTCGCCCTCACCGAGCAGCTCAACACCAACCCGCAAATCTATCTCATGGTGTACTCCTCGCGGGTCGACATGAAGTTGACCGTGCAGCTCATGCGCGCCGGCGCGCGGGAGTTCTTTGTCTTCCCCATCGATGCGCATGAGATCTCCTCCGCTCTGGCGCGCGCCGCCGAGCGTTACACCATCGCCAGCCAGGAGGCGCGTGCCTCCAGCCGCCTCTTTGTCTTTCTTGGCACCAAGGGCGGCTGCGGCGTCACCACCCTCGCCGCCAACTTCGCCCTTGCCCTGGCCCAGGAGTCGGAGGGCAACACGCTCCTCGTCGATTTCGGCCTGCCTCTCGGCGATGTCGCCATCAACCTCGGCATCACCACGGAATACTCGGTGCGCAACGCGCTGCAGTATCCTGACCGCCTCGACCACAGGCTGCTTTCCACCCTCGTCGCCCACCACAGCAGCGGCCTCTCCGTGCTGGCCTCCCCGTCTGAATTCTCTGATGCCGCCATGCCCCTTGACTCCATCGACCGGCTGGTCGCCGTGGCCGCTGAATCCTATCGCTTTGTCGTCGTCGACGCGGGCTCCCGCATCGATCTCCTCGGCACCGCCCTCTTTGACAAGTCCGCCATCATCTACCTCGTCACCCAGGTCGGCATCACCGAGCTCTTCAATGCCAACCGCATGGTCTCGAAGTTTTTCTTTACCCGCGACCAGACCCTCCAGATCGTCCTCAACCGCTACAAGCCCAGCGATCTGGTCTTCGACGAGAAAAAGATCTCCGAGGCCCTCACGCGTCCCGCCCAGTGGAAGATTCCCGACGACTACGCCGCCGCGCGCCGCACCCGCGAGACTGCTACGCCCATGGTGCTCATCGATTCGCCCATCTCCCGCGCCCTCCGCGACATGGCCAAATCCGCCGCCGGGCTCACCATCGGCAAGAGCGACCGCAAGGGCCTGTTTCGCTTCCTGCGCTGAACGGCCCCGGCCCGTCCGCTATCCGCGGCCTGCCATCCGCCGCGCCCGCCGTTCTCTGGGCCTACTGTCCGCGCTCCGCCGCCAGACCCACCGCCATCGCGTCCAGTGAGAGCGACCGCAGCAGATTGCGGCGCATCCCCTGCTCCACCTGCACCAGCGCCCGCGCCGCGCCGTCAATCCAGTCGATGGTCAGCCCCTCGGCCAGCCGTTGCAGCTCGCCGGCAAGATCCAGGTTGCGCATCAGCCCCGGCGTGCCCGCCACAATCACCAGCAGATCCTCGAACAGGCCGCCCAGCGCGCGCAGCAGGCCGATCGTCTTCTCCTGCCCATCCGCGCCGGCGCGATAGGTCTCCGTGGCGTGGAAGAGCGCGGAGTAGTCGGGCTCCCGCAGCGCCGTCCGCAGAATCACCATGGCATCGTTGCGGCTCGCCATGTGCGCGTCCAGGTCCAGCGCCAGCGCGCGTCCCACCGCTCCCTGCGCCAGCCGGGCCGCCAGCGCGCGCTGCGGCGACCGCAGCTCCGGCCGCCGCTCCGCCAGCAGCGCCTCAAGCTCCGTCGCCGGCAGCGCGCCCAGCCGGTGCATCACCGCCCGCGACCGGATCGTCGGCAGCAACTCCTGCGGATTCTCCGTCAGCAGAATCAGCGTCGTGTGCTCCGGAGGCTCTTCCAGCAGCTTCAGCAGGCTGTTCGCCGCCTCCTTCATAAACGCCGACGACGTAAAGATCGTGAACGCCCGCTGCGCCTCCGCCGGCGGCCGGTAATACGCCGCGTGGATCGCCTGCCGCACCTGCCCCAGCTTGATCAGAAGCTGCGGCGGATCGGGCGGCACCACCAGCACGTCCGGATGCGTCTGCACAAAGATGCGCGTCTCCCGCTTGTCGGTCTCGCGCATCTCTTCCCGCGCCTCCACGGCCTCGGCCACCCGCGCATCCAGATCCGCGGACGCGCCTATGCGCGTGCAGTTGCGGCAGCTTCCGCAAAAGTCCGGCAGTCCGTCGCTCTCCGTCGGCTCAAGGCAGTTCACCGCCTGCGCCAGCATCAGCGCCAGCGTGTATTTCCCCGCGCCCCGCGGTCCCGCCAGAATCATCGAGTGCGGAAATCGCCCCGCGCGCACGCTCTCCCGCAGGTGCGTCACCGTCGCCGTATTGCCAAGAAACCTGTCAAAGCCCACGGTTCGAGACTATCAGGTGGCGGAAATGCCCCGATCGGGCGCCCCGGCCATCTCTCCGCATGCCCTAAAATGCACCTTTGGCCTCTCCGCACAACTTTTGCGCGCCGGCGCTGCGGAGCCATGTCCCTGGAGGCGATGCACGCATATGGAACGCAAGGCGGCTCGAAAGACGGCTCTCTCGCCGGCGGAGGTGCGCACCTTGCGCGTCCTCAGAACCCCGGCCCTGATTCAAAAGTTCATCGATGCGCTCGACTACCAGTACGCCGACACCGCCTGGTCGCCCCGCCGCGTCCTCCGCGAGCGCAAGGGCCACTGCCTTGAGGGCGCGCTCCTGGCCGCAGCCGCACTGCGCGTCAACGGCCGGCCGCCGCTCCTCATGGACCTGGAATCCGTGCATGACGACGATCATGTCGTCGCCCTCTACCGCGAGCGCGGCCTCTGGGGCGGCATCGCCAAGTCCAACTTTGCCGGCCTGCGCTTTCGCCCGCCCGTCTACCGCACCCTCCGCGAGCTGGCCCTCAGCTACTTTGCGAACTACTTCAACCTGCGCGGCGAATACACTCTCCGCGCCTACTCCGTGTCCCTCAACCTGCAGCGCCTCGATGCCTGCCATTGGATGACCGCGGAAGACGATGTGTGGTGTGTCCCCGAGGCCCTCAGCGCCGCCCGCCATTTCCCGCTCGCTCCCGATCCCGTAACCCGCGCCCTGCCCCGCGTCGACCGCCGCAGCTTCGAAGCCGGCAAATACGGCTGGGTCAGGCACTGAGGCCTCGCTCCCGTGGGACGGGCGCTCACCGGGCATGCGTCTTGGGAGCCGCAACCCGGAACCGCCGCCGCGTTCCCGGCGCCCTGCGCCTCCGCGCAAATATCTTCCGCGCTCTTTGCCGATGATTTCCCCCGCCGGGCGCATAATGGAACCAATCGGCAGCAAACGCGGCTCATGGGCCGCGTTTGCTGCTTGCAGGGCAATTGCTGGTGACGGTAGCCGTTTTTGCTTTCGCGCCCTGTCGCCGCTCCTTGGGGCGCGTCGATTTGAGTATTGCGGCTTCAGAATTCGGCGGCTCGGGAGCTGCGATAACTTCTTTGTTGTCTAGATTCTGGCCGCAAGCCATTGAAAGCAGGGATTTTAGTCGATTTGTCGTCGCGCAAACCCCTGAAAATAAAGATCTTCTTTGCAGGATCTATCCAAAACATTTTTTTCCTG
>JAJXXG010000002.1 GCA_021781255.1 Acidobacteriota bacterium | reverse complement strand
GCTGCACGCCACCAGGCAGCGCAGCCTTGGAAGACTTGGCGGCCTGATTCGTCGCATGCCCTGGGTTGCCAGCCTGGCGCTGGTCGGCACTCTGGCCATCGCTGGCCTGCCGCCGCTCAACGGCTTCGTCTCCGAGTGGTTGCTTCTTCAATCATTTCTCTTTACTCCGCAGCTTCCCCATGCATTTCTCAACATGCTCATCCCGCTCGGCGCGTCGGCGCTCGCGCTCACGGCCGCTTTGGCAGCCTATGTCATGGTGAAGTTCTATGGCATCATTTTCCTCGGTCAGCCACGAGAAAACTCGCTTGTGCATGCCCATGATGCCAACTGGCTGGAACGCCTGGGCCTCATTTGGCTGGCGTTCGGTTGCATCCTGATAGGAGCGCTACCGCAACTCGCGCTGAGGGCGGCGGCTCCAGTCACCGGCAAACTGCTGAGGGAAGCCATACACCCGGGTTCTACTGTCTGGTGGATCGCTCCTATTACACGGGAGCAGGCCTCCTACAGCGGCCTCATACTCCTCGCCGGAATCGTCGGCGTTGTCGCTGTCACCTTTGTGTTCGTCCGCCTGCTCGCCCATGGCCGAATCCGGCGCACGGATGCCTGGGATTGCGGATACCCGTGGCAGACATCCCGCATGCAGGACACCGCTGAAGGGTTTGGTCAACCCATCCGTCACATGTTCGGATCGTTCTTTCATATGGAGCGGACTCTGCCATCGGCATCCGACACGGTCCCACGGTACAGAATCTATATTGAAGACCGACTCTGGCGCGGAATCTACATACCCATTGCCCGAGGAGTGCAGCGGCTTGCGGATGCAATCGGCGTTCTGCAAGGCGGAAGGCTTGCGATCTATCTGCTCTACAGCTTTCTTACGCTGCTTGGCTTGTTGGTGTTCGTCCTATGAGAGCCATCAGCTTCGTTCGACAATTCGTCGAGGTGGTGCTGGCCATTGCCATCGCGCCGCTATTTGCTGGATGGATTGCGCAATGCCGCGCCTGGCTGCAGAATCGTTCCGCCCCGCCACTGCTGCAGCCGTATAGGATGCTGCGCAAGCTCTTCTTCAAGGATGCGGCACTGGCCAGGGACGCATCTGCGCTTTTTCGCACAACGCCGTACGTTCTGTTCGGAACAATGGTGCTTGCGGCCGCGATTATTCCCTCGCTTGTCACCGATCTGCCTTTGGCGCAGGTGGCTGACTCCATTGCGCTCGTTGGACTCTTCGCCACAGCGCGTGTTTTCCTGTCGCTTGCCGCCATGGATATCGGCACAGCCTTCGGCACCTTCGGAGCGCGCCGCGAAATGATGGTTGGCTTCCTCGCCGAACCGGCATTGCTGATGGTGCTATTCAATGGCTTCCTTCTCTACGGCAGCACATCGCTGCCAAGTCTGGTCGATGCCTACCGCGTGCATCAGTACGTCGTCGATCCCAGCGTAATCTTTGCCGCGGTCGCTTTTGTCATGGTGGCGCTGGCCGAAAACGCCCGAATCCCGATCGACAATCCATCCACGCATCTCGAACTCACCATGATCCACGAAGCGATGCTGCTCGAGTATTCGGCACGCCACCTTGCCTTGGTGGAGTGGGCGTCGAGCCTAAAACTGTTCAACTATGTCTGCATCGGCTTTGCATTGTTTCTGCCCTGGGGCATCGCCACCCACGGAATGGATAGCGGCTGGGCATTGCCTGAGGCCATTGCCGCATTGATCGGAAAACTCGTCATCGCTGGCGCCGGGCTCGCGCTCATTGAATCGCTGTCAGCCAAGCTGCGGATATTCCGCGCACCCGAGTATCTCGCAATGGCATTTCTGCTTGCGGTGCTCGGCTTGCTCGTTCATCTTCTGCTGGGGGCCTGAATAAGATGCACACTTCAATACTCATCGCCCAGGTGCTCAAAGTTCTCGCAGCGGGACTGTTGTTGATCTCATTCGCCATGCTGTCGGGACGGCGCACGCAGCAATTGATCACGCTGTTTGCATGGCAGGGCGCCATACTTTTCGTCTCTACGTGTCTTGTGGCCTACAGCTCAGGCCTCACCGAGATGTATTACTCCGCGGCGCTCACGCTGATCCTGAAAGTCATTGCCCTTCCCATGATACTCCTTCGCCTTATCCGCCGCCTCGGGGCACAATGGGACAGCGAACAACTGGTCAACGTGCCCACCACGATGCTCGCCGGGCTGGTACTGGTGATCTTTGCCTTTGGCCTGGCCCAACCGATCAGTTTAATGGCGACAACCATCACCGGCCATACGCTCGGAATTGCCCTCGCGGTCATCCTGCTTGCATTCCTCATGATGATCACGCGTCGCAAGGCAGTCACGCAGGTCATCGGATTTCTCGCCATGGAGAACGGCCTATTCCTCGCTGCCACCAGCGCAACATATGGAATGCCAATGGTCATCGAGCTGGGGATTGCGCTCGACTTGTTGGTCGGCGTATTCATCCTCGGCATCTTTTTCTTTCAGATTCGGGAGCAATTCGACAGTCTCGACCTGCGCCACCTGGAATCGCTCAAGGAGGACTGAATGGACATTCTGCTGACTCTCGGATTGCCCCTGCTCGGAGCCGCACTCCTGGCGCTGTTCGGCGCGCGCCGATTCGCGCCCGAACTCAATGCCGGCATAAGCCTGGCAACGCTCATTGCCGCATGCTTGCTCGTGTTGCGCGTTATCCGGCACGGCCCCATTCTGGCCGGACATGAGCAATTCTTCGTCGATCCCTTCAACGTGTTTCTCGTCGCGCTGACAGCCTTCGTCGGCTTCACAACTGCGCTGTTTTCCCGCCCCTACATGCGCATCGAAGAGCATCATGGACGTGTGAATCCCCAGCGCCTGCGCCTCTATCACAGCATGTACCAGCTCTTCATGTTTGCCATGCTGCTCGCGCTGCTCACCAACAACATGGGCCTGCTCTGGGTGGCGATGGAGGCAGCTACGCTATCGACGGTGCTGCTCGTTTCGCTCTACCGCACCCGGGCCAGCCTCGAAGCAGCATGGAAATATTTCATCCTCTGCGGCGTTGGAATTGCGCAAGCGTTGTTCGGCACTATCCTGCTCTACTTTGCCGCGGAGCAGGCCCTCGGGCGTGAAGGCATGACTGCGCTCCTGTGGACCCACCTCAATGCCGTGAAAGGTCAGCTCGAACCGCGCGTCCTTGGACTCGCGGTCGTCTTTCTTCTCGTTGGGTACGGAACAAAGGTTGGGCTCGCGCCGCTGCACAACTGGCTTCCCGACGCGCACGCCGAGGGCCCCACACCAGTATCCGCCGTGCTCTCCGGCCTTCTGCTCAATGTCGCTCTTTATGCGGTGATTCGTTGCAAAGTCCTGGTCGAGGGCTCCATCGGTCATCTTCTTCCCGGCCGCATGCTCATGGCCTTCGGGCTGCTGTCCGCCGTGCTCGGCGCCTTCTTCATCTGGAGACAGCGAGATATCAAGCGGCTCTTCGGCTACTCCTCGATTGAGCACATGGGCATCATCACATTCGCGTTCGGCCTTGGCGGGCCGGTAGCCAATTTCGCGGCCCTGCTGCACATGACCGTCCACTCGCTGACGAAGTCGTCCATCTTCTTCACCGCGGGCCACGCTTCGCAGACCGCCGGCACACAGCAGATGGAGGGCATCCGCGGCCTGGTGGGCATCAGCCCGACCATTGGCTGGGGCCTCATGCTCGGCTCCCTCGCCATCCTCGGCACGCCGCCCTTCGGCGTCTTTGCAAGTGAATTCCTCATTTTCACCACGGCGATGCGCGAGCATCCCTGGACAACTCCATTCCTCCTGATCGCACTGGCGGTCGCATATGCCGGAATTTTCAGCCGCGTTCAACCAATGGTGTTCGGCGAAAGCGATGCCCCTCCATTGCCGCATTCTCCAGCCCTTTTGCCGGTCTTTGTACATTTGGCGATGGTGCTGGTTCTGGGAATCTACATGCCCGCGGCGCTTGCCGAATGGTATCGTGCCGCCGCGCGGTTGATAGGATGACGCGTATGACTGAAGACTTTGAAAGCGCGCGGAAGCAGCTTCCATCCCATATGCCCTGCAGCCACATCCGGGTCGGGGCCGTGCGTTGGCGCCATACTGCCGAAACGTTGCACGCGGCGGGTGGCCGCCTCCTCACAATCTGGGGTGCGGACGATCGCGACCGCGATGGCCTCTTTCGCATCTATGCCGCCTACCTCCTGAAGGAAGGAATCACAGTTGTCGAGCATCAGATGGAACACAGTGCGACACCGACTTATCCGAGCCTCGCGGAAATATTTCCGTGCGCGTTGCGTATGGAGCGCGCAATCCACGATCTGCTTGGAATTGTGAGCATGGAGCCGGACCACCGCGGCTGGTTGCGCCATGGCGGCTGGCCTCAAACGGCATTTCCGCTGCGACGGGACGTCGATGGAAGCCGGCAGTTTGCAGTCGACTCTCAGCCCTACCCGTTTGTCCAGGTAGAAGGCGACGGCGTCCATGAGATCGCAGTTGGACCCGTCCACGCAGGAACCATCGAGCCGGGCCACTTCCGATTCTCAGTCGTCGGAGAGAAGGTTCTGCGTCTTGAAGAGCGCCTCGGCTATAAACACAAAGGAGTCGCGAAACGATTTGAGCAGATGCCACAAAAGGAAGGCCACCGTCTTGCAGCGCGGCTGTCAGGCGATTCCGCCGTCGCTTTTTCTTGGGCTTACTGCGCGGCATTGGAGGCACTTACCCATACAACCTGTCCTCCGCGAGCCGCCAATCTGCGGGCCCTCGCGCTCGAACACGAGCGGCTTGCCAATCATCTGGGCGACTTGGGAGCCCTGGGCAATGACGCAGGCTTTGCATTTGGGCTCACGCAATTCTCGCGCATGAAAGAGGATCTGTTGCGCGTCAACGTAGCCACATTCGGCGCGCGCTATTTGTTCGACTTTATCCTGCCCGGCGGAGTTGCAAATGATTTACCTGCGAGCGCGCCCTCTTTGCTTCTCGATCATTACCTGGTGCTGGAAGAGAACGTTTCTTCTTTGCGCGCCATATACGATAACCACGCTGGCCTCCAAGATCGCTTCCGCGAAGCAGGCATCCTGAGCCAGGAAATGGCCGAAAAGCTTGGTGCCATCGGCCTGGCCGGACGTGCTTCCGGCGATCCCCTTGATCTGCGTGTCGATCACCCATGTTCGCCCTACGATCGTTTGGAACCGAAACGGGTTACACAATCTGCAGGCGACGTCGCAGCCAGGGTGCAAGTCAGGTTCGACGAAATCTTCGAATCGCTTCGCCTTTGCCGCAAGCTGCTTGCAGACCCAGTTCCGGGCCCGATACAGACTGAATGCCCTCTCGCGGAACCCGGCCGCCTTGCACTCGGATTGATCGAGGGCTGGCGCGGCCCAGTTCTGATCGCACTGGAAACCGGCCCCGACGCAACCATTCGCCGCTGCCATGCGCACGATCCCTCCTGGCAGAACTGGCCACTCCTCGAATACGCGATCCTCGGTAACAGATCGG
>JAJXXG010001224.1 GCA_021781255.1 Acidobacteriota bacterium | reverse complement strand
GACGTGCTCTGGAGTGCCGGTAAAGCGCTTGCGCAGAACCGGGTCCTGGGTGGCGATGCCGACGGCGCAGGTATTCAAGTGGCACTTGCGCATCATGATACAACCCATTGAAATCAATGGCATTGTTCCGAATCCGAACTCCTCGGCGCCGAGCAGGGCGGCGATGACAACGTCGCGGCCGGTTTGGAGTTTGCCGTCAGTCTGGACGCGGATGCGCGAGCGCAGATCGTTGAGGAGCAGGACTTGCTGGGTCTCTGCGAGGCCGAGCTCCCAGGGCAGGCCGGCGTGCTTGATGGAGCTGAGCGGCGAAGCGCCGGTACCGCCGGTGTCACCGGAGATGAGCACAACGTCGGCGTGGGCTTTGGAGACGCCTGCAGCAACGGTGCCGACGCCGACCTCGGAGACGAGCTTAACGGCGATGCGTGCCTTGGGGTTGACGTTCTTAAGGTCGTAGATGAGCTGCGCCAGATCCTCGATGGAGTAAATGTCGTGATGCGGCGGAGGCGAGATGAGGCCGACGCCGGGGATGGAGTGGCGCGTTTTGGCGATGATCTCGTCGACCTTATGGCCGGGCAGTTGGCCGCCCTCGCCGGGTTTGGCGCCCTGGGCCATCTTGATCTGCAGTTCGTCGGCGTTGACGAGGTAGTTGGTGGTGACGCCGAAGCGGCCGCTTGCGACCTGCTTGACGGCGCTGCGGCGTGAATCGCCGTTGGGATCGGGCTTGAAGCGGAGCTCGTCTTCGCCGCCCTCGCCGGTGTTGGACATGCCGCCGAGGCGGTTCATGGCGATGGCGAGGGTTTCATGAGCTTCCTTGCTGATGGAGCCGAAGCTCATGCCGCCGGTGGTGAAGCGCTTGACAATCTCTTTGGCCGGCTCGACCTCTTCGATGGGGAGGGGCTTCTCAGCGTACTTAAGCTTGAGCAGGCCGCGCAGGGTGCAGAGATTGCGGTTCTGATCGTCGATGAGGCTGGTGTATTCCTCAAAGGTGGCAAAGTTGTTCTGGCGAACGGCATGCTGCACTTTGCTGATGGTGAGCGGGTTGAGCAGATGATATTCGCCGCCCTCGCGGTACTGGTATTGGCCGCCGACCACGAGGTCGGTCTCGGAATCGGTGAGGGGCTGGAAGGCATAGTCGTGCTTGATCTGCGCTTCGCGTGCGATCACGTCGAGGCCGACGCCCTCGATGCGCGATGCGGTGCCGGGGAAGTAGTTTTTGATGAGCGATCTGTTGAGACCGACGGCCTCAAAGACCTGTGCCCCGCGATAGCTTTGCAGGGTCGAGATGCCCATCTTGGAGAAGGTCTTGAGCAGCCCCTTGTCGATGGCCTTGATGAAATTGTTCTCGGCCTCCTCGGCGGTGACGTTCTGCGGCAACAGTCCGCGGCGCTTGAGGTCGCGGATGGTCTCGATGGCGAGGTAGGGGTTAATGGCGCTGGCGCCGTAGCCGATGAGGAGGGCGAAGTGCATGACCTCGCGCGGCTCACCGCTCTCGATGATGAGCGCCACCTGGGTGCGTTTTTCCTCCTTGACCAGGCGGTTGTGGACCGCAGCCATGGCAAGCAGGCTGGGGATGGGCGCGTAGGTGGGATCGACGCCGCGATCGGAGAGGATCAAAAGCGTATAGCCGGAGTCGACGGCGTGGGAAGCGCGGGCGCTCAATTCTTCGAGCGATCGGCGCAGGCCCTTTTCGCCGTCCGCGGCGCGAAAGAGCGCGGGAAGCGTGGTGGCGAGCAGGTCGCCCGAGGAGACGCGGCGCAGCTTTTCCAGATCGCGATTGGTGAGGATAGGATAGGGCAGCCTGAGGGTGTGGCAGTTTTCCGGCGCCTCATTGAGGATGTTGCGCTCTGTGCCGATGTAGCTGATGAGCGACATGACCAGTTCTTCGCGGATGGGGTCGATGGGCGGATTGGTGACCTGGGCGAAGAGCTGCTTGAAGTAGTTGAACAAGGGCTGGGGGCGATCGGAGAGACAGGCCAGAGGCACATCGGTGCCCATGGAGCCCACCGGCTCCGCCCCGGTCGCGGCCATAGGCGCGAGAAGAATGCGCAGGTCTTCTTCGCTATACCCGCAGGCACGCTGGCGGCGCAGCAGGGTTTCAGGATTGGAAGCGATGACGCGCGCGGGCTCGGGCAGCGAGCCGATGGTGACCTGCTGCTGCTTGAGCCAGTCGCCGTAGGGCTGGCGGGCGGCCAACTGCTTCTTGATCTCGGTGTCGGAGACGATGCGCTGCTGCACCGTATCGACGAGGAACATGCGGCCGGGCTGCAGACGGCCCTTCTTGAGAATGTCCTCAGCGGGAACTTCAAGGACGCCGGCTTCGGAGGCGAGGACGACTAAATCATCCTTGGTGACGATGTAGCGGCCGGGGCGCAGGCCGTTGCGGTCAAGAGTGGCGCCGATGACTTTGCCGTCGGTGAATGCGATAGCGGCAGGACCATCCCAGGGCTCCATGAGCGAGGCGTGGTACTCGTAGAAAGCGCGCTTGTCCTCGTCCATGTCAGGATTGCCGGCCCAGGCCTCGGGAATGAGCATGGCCATGACGTGAGGCAGGGAACGGCCGGACTGATAAAGAAATTCGACCGCGTTGTCGATTGACGCCGAGTCGCTGCCGCCGGGCACGATGATGGGATAAAGCTGGTCGATTTTGTCGTCGAAGAGCGAGCTGCGCAGCACGGACTGGCGCGCGTTCATCCAACTGATGTTGCCGCGGATGGTATTGATTTCGCCGTTGTGCGCGACGTAGCGGTAGGGATGGGCCAGCTTCCAACTAGGGAAGGTGTTGGTGGAGAAGCGCTGGTGAATGAGGGCCAGAGCGCTGGTAACGAGCGGATTGGCCAGCTCGAAGTAGAACTTTTCAATTTGCGGAGCCAGCATCAGCCCCTTGTAGATGATGGTGCGGCAGGAGCAGGAGGGAACGTAGAAGGTCTCCTTGTCCTCGATGTCGGAGGCTGCGATCTCGTTTTCCGTGCGGCGGCGGACGCGGTAGAGCAGGCGCTCAAACGCGTCCTCGTCGAGGCCCTGCGGGCGGCCGAGGAACAGTTGCTCGATGTAAGGCTGTGAGCGGCGAGCTTCGCGGCCGATTGCGTCGCCATTGACGGGTGTATCGCGCCAGCCGAGAAGAGTGAGGCCCTCCTCTTGAGCAATGCGCTCGAAGATGCCCTCGCATAGCAGGCGGTTGTGTTTTTCCACAGGCAGGAAGCACATGGCCACGCCGTAGGCGCCTGGCTCGGGCAGGGTCATGCCCAAATCAGCGCATTCACGCGCAAAGAAGGCGTGGGGAACCTGGATGAGGATGCCGGCACCGTCACCGGTCTCCGGGTCGCAGCCGGCGGCGCCGCGATGGGTGAGGTTAATCAGCACCTCGAGGCCCTTGCGGATGATCTCGTGGCTTTTTTCGCCCCGGATGTTCGCGACCAGTCCTATGCCGCAGGCATCGTGCTCATCCCGTGGATGATAGAGGCCTTGCGGTTGGGGTGCGCGGAGACGGCTATTTGAGGATTTCATGGCAGCCTTTGCGAGCAAGATTTTACGATCGGAGTGCGTTCCTGATCGGAATACACAGCCACTCTGCGATTTCACGCATGAAAATCGCCCTAAAGATAGATCGAGTGGTTTACGTGAGCAGATCCGGGCGCATCCGGAAACTGCGCTGTTTTTAATATAACGAAAAATCGCAGTCAATGGAGAACTTCCTTTCAGTATGGGGGACAGCATCCACAGGGGGACAGATGCCGTAGATGGTTCATCCTGCCAATGTTGCTTGTTTTGTGTCGTATACTCGGTTCGAATGAGACAAGCGAACGAGACGATTCTGGTGACCGGCGGGGCGGGGTTCATCGGCTCGAATTTTGTTTTGAGTTGGATGAAGGCCGACCGTGCAGGTGTGGTGAATCTGGACCTGCTGACCTATGCGGGCAATGCCGCCAATCTGGCCTCGCTGGAGGGTGACGGGCGGCATACGCTGGTGAGCGGAGACATTTGCGATGCGGAGCTAGTAGGGGAGCTGCTGCGAAAACATCGGCCCAGAGCGGTGGTGCACTTTGCGGCGGAGAGCCACGTGGACCGGTCAATCGTTTCTCCTGAAGCCTTCATCCGAACCAATGTGCAGGGCACGTTTGTGCTGCTGGAACAGGCGAGAACGTACTGGACCGGTTTAAGCGGGGACGAGCGGGCGGCGTTCCGGTTTTTGCACGTGTCAACGGACGAGGTGTATGGCACGCTGGGACCGGACGATGCTGCTTTCAGCGAAACAACTGCGTATGCGCCGAACAGTCCTTATGCGGCGTCGAAGGCCGGCTCGGACCATTTGGCGAGGGCGTATTTTCATACCTTCGGGCTGCCGGTCGTGACCACGAACTGCTCGAACAACTACGGGCCCTATCAGTTTCCGGAAAAATTGATTCCGCTGATGATTTTGAACGCGCTGGAGGGCAAGCCGCTGCCGGTGTACGGCGACGGGAAGAACGTACGCGACTGGCTGTTCGTGGAGGACCATTGCGCGGCGATCAGGGCAGTGCTGGAAAGAGGGCGTCCGGGCGAGACGTATAACGTGGGCGGAAACAGCGAGCGGGCGAACATTGACGTGGTGACGGCGATCTGCGACCTTGTTGACAAGATGCGGCCGGTTAGTGGCGCGACGCCGAGGCGGAGACTCATCAAATTTGTCGAGGATCGGCCTGGGCACGACCGGCGCTATGCGATCGATGCGAGGAAGATTGCGCGCGAGCTTGGCTGGAAGCCGGCGGAGGGGTTTGAAAGCGGACTGCGCAAGACGGTGCGCTGGTATCTGGAGCAGAGCGAGTGGGTGAACAGCGTTCGGACGGGGGCGTATCGCGATTGGATTGCCAAGAATTATGCGGAGCGGGGGAAAGTGCAGGGACTAGGGACCAGGGACTAGCGTTGTTTGGTCAACTGACTTTCAAGCCAATCAGATCTCCGCGTGCGGATGCGGAGCTAAGGGCAACCGCAGATCCTTCGACTCCGTTGGCGCAACAAACACCCCACGGAGAAAGACCCGTCCGTGGGGACCCCAGTTGCCGCGCCAACTGCGCTTAGGATGACAGTTCCTGAAGGAAGTGTTTTTGAGGTTTGATGATGAAGGGAATCATTCTTGCCGGCGGGTCGGGGACGCGGTTGTATCCCGTAACCCACGTGGTGTCGAAACAGCTTTTGCCGGTGTACAACAAGCCGATGATTTATTACCCGTTGAGCACGCTGATGCTGGCCGGGTTGCGGGAGATCCTCATCATCTCAACGCCGCAGGACACGGGGCGGTTTGCGGAATTGCTCGGCGACGGGCGGCGATGGGGGCTGGAGATCAGTTACGCGGTGCAGCCCAGCCCCGACGGACTGGCGCAGGCGTTTCTGATCGGGCGCGATTTTATCGGCGGGGAACCGAGCGCGCTGGTTCTCGGGGACAATATCTTTTACGGGCAGGGGTTCTCAAAGCAATTGCAGTCGGCGGCGGAGCTTGAG
>JAJXXG010000121.1:5050-5502 GCA_021781255.1 Acidobacteriota bacterium | reverse complement strand
GAGCGCCGGCGATCGCGTCGATCGACGCATCGTGTATCCACGAGCGTGCATTGGCTTCCACGCGGCCTGCTATGACGCGGGTCACACTCCTGCGCGGAGCGCGATCGCCCATAGAGCCAGATCTGTCTAACAGTCCGCCCAGCCGTGACGCCAAACGGCGCGAATAGATGTAATTCGCATCTAAATCATAAACGGGCGGCGGGCATAAAACAACGCCGGGGGTCGCAAAAGGTGTAGATAACATCTAGCTGCATTCCGTGCTAGTCTGACCGTAGTCCATCAAATTCGCTTCGGGTTACTGGGAGGACCGGAATGGCGCGAAAAATCTGCGCGCGGCACGGTAAGAATTATCCTTGCTCGTGCGGCATGGGCAATCTCTACCGGTTTATTGAGCCGGTGCTGCTCCATCTGCTGCAGGTCAAGGGGCGCTCGTGTGGTTATGAACTGTGCGA
>JAJXXG010000121.1:0-5040 GCA_021781255.1 Acidobacteriota bacterium | reverse complement strand
TTGCAGGCGCACGCGCTCACGGATGCCGAAATCGATAAGGCTGCGCTTTACCGGACTTTGCGGCAGTTGGAGGCCAACGGCAACGTGAAGTCGAACTGGGAGACTGGCGGCGGCGGGCCGGCGCGGCGCGTCTATCGGCTGACCAGGAAAGGCGAAGCGCACCTGGAAGAGTGGGCGGTAGTGCTGGCGCACCTGTCGAAGTCAATGGACCGCTTCGTGCGCGAGGTCCGCAAGCCGCAGAAGAAAGCCGCAGCGCCGCGGAGCCAGGCAGTGTAGAGTTTTTCACGGCATGATCCGCAGTCCGGCAGTGAGGTGCCTGCCCCTGCCGGGCTGCATGGGCTCCGCGTTTTTTCCGTGGCCGCGAGCCTCCGGGGCGGGGCAGGATCTTCCTGGGAATTTCCTCTAGTCGATGCACTGCCCGGCGCCGCAGCAGGCTCCGCCGGCACTGCAGCATCCGCCCATGTCACAGGCCGATGGCGCCGCTGAGGTCGAGCTTCCAGCGCCCTTGGTAATAGCGCCCGCGCCGCCGCTGATGAGCCGTTGTACGTTGCCGCCACATTGGGGACAGTTGGATGCAGGTGGATCCGATATCTTCTGCCTCTTTTCGAAGCGATGTCCGCAAGTTCTACAAAGATACTCGTAAGCCGGCATAGCGATTCCTCTCCAGGTGAATGATCAAAACGATTGTATGTAAGGTTCGGCGGCGATTTCCAGTGCCGCCGGTCCCTGTGTATGGCGTCCGTAAAACCCCGGCGATGCCGGCCCGTCGCCGCTGCCTAGGTAAACGGTGCATATTAGTCTGCTGCCGCGCCGGATTTGGTGGCTTCTTCCGGCCCCTCGCCTGGGAGCTTCTTGAAGCACAGGAACCAGTCCACGCAGCGTATCGACGGATCCTTCGATTCCACGCGCTCCCGGGCAGCTCCGCAGGAGCCAGGTGGCGGAACGATTACCTCTTCGCCGGGCATCCAGTCGGCCGGCGTGGCCACGCCATGCTTGTCTGTTGTCTGCATGGCAGCCAGGAGCCGCTTGATCTCCTGGAAGTTGCGCCCGTTGCTCAGGGGATAGTAGAGAATTGCCCGGACCTTGCTCTGGGGATCGATGAAGAACACGGCGCGAACCGCTTGGGTGGTGCTGGCAGAGGGCTGCAGCATGCCGTAGGCGCGGGCCACATTCATGGTGAGATCGGAGATCACAGGAAACGTAACTTCCACCTGGCTGTGCTCGCGGAAGGAGACGCGCTCGCGAATCGTCCTCAGCCATGCGATATGGCTGAAGGTACTGTCGATCGAGAGCCCAACCAGTTCGCAGTTCAGGTTTCGAAACTCATCCTGCATAGCGGCAAAGGTCATGAACTCGGTAGTGCAGACCGGAGTGAAGTCCGCCGGATGGCTGAAGAATATGACCCATTTGCCTTTGTAGTCGGCGGGGAAATTGATGTGGCCCTGGGTGGACTCGGCTTCGAACGCGGGGGCGTCCTCTCCGATCAAGGGCAGATGGCTGGCTGTTTCACACATGGTTCAGATCCTTTCTCTTCTTGTATTCGGGGTTTGATGATTAGACGGCATCTTTGAGGGCATCGAGAGCGCGGTTAGTCGCCCTGCCGGCAAATGTATCCAAAACCGTGCAGGCTTTTGCTGCCGTGACGGTGGTCACAGCGTTAAGCATTTGCCCTATTTCTAAAAAATCTAAGCTTTCGTTGTAACGACTGCCCGGTAGCGTGACTTTCTCTCTATGAACGCACCGGAGAAGGAATCCACAATGTTGAATCTTCCAATCTCAAAGGCCCTTTGCCTGGCAGTTCTCTTCGTTGTGGCAGGCGGAGCGGCCGCGGCGCAGGAGCCGTTAACCCTGCAGCGCGCGATCGATCAGGCTCTGGGCATGAATCCTGAGGCCCGACAGGCGGGAGCCGGGATGCGGGAAGCCCGTGCCAATGCCGCGCTGGCGCGGACGCAACTGCTTCCCCAGTTGAACTTTACCGAGGACATCTCGCGTGGAGACGATCCCGTGTATGTGTTTGGATCAAAGCTGCGTCAGCAGGCCTTTACCCAGGCCGACTTTGCTGTGAACGCGCTGAACCGCCCCCAGCCGGTCGGCAATTTTGCCTCGCGTTTCTCCGGCCAATGGCTGGCGTTTGACTCGTTCCGGACGCAGAAAGAGATTCACAGTGCCGATCTGATGAGAAAAAGCTCAGAGTCCGCGGCGAAGGCTGTCAACCAGAAGGTTGTGCTCGATGTGGTTCAGGCCTACCAGAGCGTGCTTTACGCGGAGCGGGAGGTAGCGATCGCGCAGCGCGAGCAGGAGACCGCGCAGGCCCTGCTCGGCTCTGTCAGTGATCATGTAAATGCAGGGCTTGCCGTCGAATCCGACCGGATGTCGGCTCAAGTGAACGTTGCCGCGCGGACGCAGGAGCTGATCGCCGCGCAAGGCGACTTGGAGATGGCCTGGGCGCAGTTGCGCATGGCTATGGGCATGCCGGCCCTGAAGAAGACCGAACTCGCTCCCATCGCGCCGCACGAATTTCCCGAGACCGCGCTGGATGCCGATCTCGATGCTGCCTTCAAAACCCGCGCCGATTTTCAGGCGCTGAGCCAGGCCGAGTCGGCACAGTCTGGGCAGGTGAGCGCCGCCAAATTGAGCTTTGGCCCGCGTATCTCCGCTTATGGCAACTGGGAGCAGGACCGGCCAACTTTTGCCGGCGCTGGTGGCAACAACTGGGTGGCCGGTGCCCAGATCACCCTCGATATTGCGCCTTTCAGCAAGCGCGCGCAGCTCCAGCATGAGGTCGCCGCACGCGAGCGGATCGATGCCCAGGTCGCCTCCTACAGGCAGCAGGTGCAGCTCCAGGTAACCCAGGCGCACATCGCTCTCCAGACAGCGCAGCTTTCGATCCAGACCGCCAAGGCCGCACTCGACCAGTCGGCCGAGAGCCTGCGCATTCTGCGCAACCGCTACGGCGCGGGACTAGCTACGATTACCGATCTGCTGCGCGCTGAGGATGCCGAGCGGCAGAGCCAGACCAACTACTGGCATGCCGTCTATGGCAACGCCATGGCATACGCTCAATTACTATTCGCGACGGGAACGTTGACGCCCGATGCGGCGGAGGGATTGCAATGAAGCATGTTCTATCAGGATGTCTGCTGGCGGCAGCTGCGGTGGTGGTGACCGGTTGCCGCTCGGACGAAGCGGCTAAGCAGGCGCCTGCGCAAACGGTGGCGGCTCAGGTCGTCCAGAGCCAGTTGCGGCAGATGCCGGTGAGCCTTAGTGCTGTCGGGACTCTGCACGCGCGCGAGACTTCAATGCTTTCGGCTCAGGTGATGGGCCGGGTGGAACAGGTTCTGGTGCACGAGGGCGACCGCGTGGCCGCAGGCCAGACCCTCGCCATCCTCGACGATGCTACGCTGCGCGCCTCGGCTGCGCAGGCCGATGCATCCGTCAGTGCCGCTGAAGGCCAACAGCAGGCCGCTGCCACCAGCGCCGATCTGGCTTCGAGCACGTTGGCGCGTTATCAGCAGCTCCAGGCGCAGAAGAGCGTCAGCCCGCAGGAAATGGATGAGGTGACGCGCCGGGCCCAGTCTGCCGCGGCCCAGGTCGCCGCCCTCAAATCGCAGACCGGCGCGGCCAGGGCTCAGGCGTCGAGCGCCCATGCCATGCTTGCCTATGCCCACATCCGCGCTCCATTCGCCGGGGTTATTTCGGCGCGTCTGGTCGATCCTGGTGCCATGGCTGCTCCCGGAGTGCCATTGCTGCAGATCGATCGTGACGGACCACTCGAGCTCGACGCCAACGTCGACGAGTCGGCGATAGGAGCAGTGCGTCTCGGCATGACGCTTCCCGTCAACGTCGATGGCGCGCAACTGGATGGAGAGACCGGCAAAGTAACGGAGATTGTTCCTGCCGCCGATCCCCAAAGCCGCTCCTTCACCATCAAGATCGGGCTCAACCCCTCGAAGCTTCTCCGTGCCGGCATGTATGGCACGGCGCTCATCCCAACCGGATCCCATCAGGCCATTCTCATACTCGCTTCGGCAGTGGTTGCACGTGGATCGTTAGAGTGTGCTTACGTGGTCGATAGCAACGGTGTGGCACAGCTCCGCTATGTAACCTTGGGCCCGGCGCAAGGCAGCCTGGTGGAAGTGCTGTCGGGTATCTCGGGTGGCGAGAAGCTTGTGAATAATCCCGCCGATCGCGATCTGGCCGGCAAGCGCATCGATGCAGAGAATGAGGTTCAGCCATGAACCAGAGCTCCAAACATGCAGGTTTGGGCCTTGCAGGCCGCCTGGCGCACGCCTTCCTGAATTCGAAGCTCACGCCGCTCATCGTGATCGCTTCGTTGATCCTGGGCGCCTTTGCCATTGCGATGATCCCGCGCGAAGAGGATCCGCAGATTCTCGTGCCCATGCTTGACATCGTTACCGCCATGCCCGGCGCGTCGCCGGCCGAAGTGGAGCAGCGGGTTACTCTGCCCATCGAAAGCCTGGTGCATCAGATATCCGGCGTCGAATATGTCTACTCGACTTCGAGCCCCGGGCAGAGCCTTGTGATTGTTCGCTTCCTCGTCGGCACGCCCCAGGAAGAGGCGCTCATCCGGGTTTACAGCAAGCTCTACTCGAACTTCGACAGGATGCCTCCCGGAGTCTCGCAGCCCATCATCAAAGCGCGATCCATCGACGACGTGCCGATTCTTTCGCTCACGCTCTGGGGCGAGCATTACAACTCCTATCAGCTTCGCACCCTTGCCGACGAAGTCCAGTACAACATCAAACAGATTCCCGATGTCTCCGAGACCAGCGTAATCGGCGGCCTGCCGCGCGCCATGCGGGTGGTCCTCAGTACGGCTAAGCTGAATGCTTACGGCTTGTCGCCCATGACCATTGTTGGCCGGCTGCAGGCGGCCAATGCCGCACTGCAGGCTGGCAGCTTTGCCGAGAACAACCAGGAGATCCGCGTCGATGCGGGCAACCTGTTCACCAGCGCAAAAGATCTGGAATCCGTTGTCGTGTCGGTTGCTCAAGGTCGCCCGGTGTTTCTCGGCGATGT
>JAJXXG010000364.1 GCA_021781255.1 Acidobacteriota bacterium | reverse complement strand
ACACAGAAGCAGTTGAATCGCGGCCAGCGGCTGACGGAATTGCTGAAACAGCCGCAGTTCCATCCACTGACGTGGCAGCAACAGGCAGTGGTGCTCTTCGCGGGCACACAGGGCTATCTGGACGATCTGCAGGTGAGCGAGATTCGCGCATTTGAGGATGGACTACACAAATACTTCGAGGCGACGCAGGGCCTGCTGATGGAAGAGCTGACAAAGAAACGCCAGCTCGACGATGAGGTCCGTGAGAAGTTGCACGCAGCGCTGAAAGAATACAAGGCGGGGTTTGCGGCGGAGATGGCCGCTGCCCGGGCGTAAGACGGACGACTGAGAACTGACGAATGGCGAACGTTCTGGATTTACGGCGGCGCATCCGCAGCGTGAAAAACACGCGGCAGATTACAAAGGCCATGAAAATGGTGTCGGCGGCGAAGTTGCGCCGCGCGCAGGAGCGTGCGCTGGCGGCGCGGCCCTACGCGAAGATGATTACGAGCGTGCTTGCGTCACTGACCCGGCGTATTGAGGTCTTCGATCCGCTCACGGGCAATCTGCGGCATCCGCTGTTCGTTACTCGGCCTGAGAAGCGCGTTCTGCTGGTGGTCGTCAGCGGCGACAAGGGCTTTGCGGGCGCATTCAACGCGAACATTCTGAAGACGGCGTACCAGTACATCGACGCGAATCCGGACAAGGAAATTGACATTGAGGCGGTGGGCCGCAAGGGGCGCGACCAGATGCGCCGGCGATACCCGGCGGCGGTATACAAGGAGACGCACGACGCGGAAGTCCACGAGCACAAGGTGCGCGAGCGCAAGGCGCGTGTGGAAGTGACAGGCGATCATCCTGGGATGCTTGAGAAGCTGGAAGTGTCGCGAGTGTTTGCGCTGGTCGAGAACATCATTGGACGCTACGTGCATGAGGAGATCGACGCGGTCTACATCGTCTACAACGAGTTCAAGAGCGTGATATCGCAACGGCTGGTGGTGGAGCGATTGCTGCCGCTCATCGAGATTGGCACATCAGCGATTGCCGGGGCACGTGAGTTCACGCAGGAAGAGCGCGAGCGGGCTGCGGAAGCGGCAGTGACAGCGGGCATTGAGCTGGAGCCGGCGGATACGCGCGAGGCAGACGAGGAAGCGAAGAAGTTCGGCACGAGCGAAGTGGACTACATCTACGAGCAGCCGGCGGAAGAGCTGTTTGCGGGGCTGATTCCGCGCTATGTCGCTTCGATGCTCTTCCATGCGATGGCGGAGTCGGTTGCGGCCGAGCATGCGGCGCGCATGACGGCGATGGATTCGGCGACGAACAACGCCTCAGACATGATTGATGCGCTGACGCTGCACATGAACCGCGTGCGTCAGGCGGCGATTACGAAGGAAATCATTGAGATTGTTTCGGGCGCCGCGGCGCTCTAAGGAAAGAAGCGATGGCAGAGAATATCGGCAAAGTGATTCAGGTTTCCGGTCCGGCGGTGGACGTGCAGTTTGAAGAGGCGACGATGCCGCCGATTTACCAGGCGCTGCGCGTGACCAGCGAGGGCTTCGACGTGCCCACGCCCATCAGCGTGATTCTTGAGGTGCAGCAGCACCTGGGCGAAGGCCGCGTGCGCACGGTGGCGATGGAAGCGACCGAGGGCATGGTCCGCGGGATGAAGGCCATCGACACAGGCGGCCCGATTCGCGTGCCGGTGGGCAAGCAGACGCTGGGGCGCGTGATCAACGTGGTGGGTTCGCCGGTGGACGAACTTGGTCCAATTGGCGAGACGCAGCGCGACCCGATTCACCGGCCTGCTCCGCTGTTTG
Source organism: Acidobacteriota bacterium (assembly GCA_021781255.1). The sequence goes on along the minus strand of JAJXXG010000364.1, from coordinate 3,710 downwards.
ACGAGCAGTCAACGCGCGAGGAGATGTTTGAGACGGGCATCAAGGTCATCGACCTGATCCAGCCGTTTTTGAAGGGCGGCAAGATTGGCCTGTTTGGCGGCGCGGGCGTCGGCAAGACGGTCGTCATCATGGAGCTGATCAACAATGTGGCCAAGAGCCACGGCGGCTACAGCGTTTTTGCCGGAGTGGGTGAGCGCACCCGCGAGGGCAACGACCTTTGGCTGGAGATGACTGAGTCGGGCGTGATCAAGCCGGGCGACTGGGAGAACTCGAAGACCGCGCTGGTGTACGGCCAGATGACGGAACCGCCGGGCGCGCGTTTGCGCGTGGCGCTGACTGGATTGACGGTGGCGGAGTATTTCCGGGACGTTGAAGGGTCAGACACGCTGCTTTTCATCGACAACATTTTCCGGTTTACGCAGGCGGGGTCAGAGGTGTCCACGCTGCTGGGCCGCATGCCCTCGGCCGTGGGCTACCAGCCGAACCTGGCAACGGAGATGGGAGAACTGCAGGAGCGGATTACGTCCACGAGCAAAGGCTCGGTGACGAGCGTGCAGGCTGTGTATGTGCCTGCCGACGACCTGACTGACCCGGCGCCGGCGACGACGTTTGCTCACCTGGACGCGACAACGGTGCTGAGCCGTCCGCTTTCAGAGCTGGGCATTTATCCGGCCGTCGATCCGCTGGCATCGACTTCGCGCATTCTTGCGGCGCGCGTAGTGGGCCAGGAGCATTATGACGTGGCACAAGGCGTGAAGCGGATTTTGCAGCGCTACAAGGACCTGCAGGACATTATCGCGATTCTGGGCATCGACGAACTCTCAGAAGACGACAAGCTGACAGTGGCGCGCGCGCGCAAGGTGCAGAAGTTCCTTTCGCAGCCGTTCCACGTGGCCGAGCAGTTCACGGGCATTCAGGGACGCTATGTGAAGATTGCGGACACGGTGCGCAGCTTCAAGGGCATTATCGAAGGCAAGTACGACGATATTCCCGAGCAGGCGTTTTACATGAAGGGCTCAATTGACGAAGTGCTGGAGACGGCGGAGAAGCTGAAGGCGACGGCGTAAGCCGGCGCGATAAGCGCGGATAGACGAGCATGGCAGAGGATACAAATCAATTGCGAGTGAGGCTGGTGACGCCGGAGCGCACGCTCTTTGAGGTGACGGCGGACTCAGTGGAGCTTCCGTCGAAGACCGGCTACCTTGAACCCCTTTACGGCCATGCTCCGCTGATGGCCGAGCTTGGCGCAGGCGATGTTCTGTTGCACGGCGGCGAGGGAAATGGCCAGCGGTACAACGTTAGCTGGGGCTTTGCCGAGGTGCTGCCGGATCGTGTGACGATTCTGGCGAATGATGCGCTGCGGCCCGATGAAATAGATGTGCCTCGTGCTGAGGAGCAGCTAGGCCGCGGCCTGCGGATGTGGAAGGAAGCGGGCGACAGCGAAGAGGCATACACCGAGGCGCTGCGCGTGATATTCGAGGCTGAGGCAAAGATTGCTTCGGCGACCGGAACAGAGAAAGCCTAGCGGCACGCGAAAAAGGAAATCAGCCAGAGAAGGCCCTGCGAAGAGCAGGGCCTTTTTCTAGGTGCAAAACGGGGTGCTGGTGGAGCAGGCGGTGGAGCGCCTACAATGGCGGTGAGATGGGCAAGAACAAGACATCCACGTTTGAGGTCGCGTGCCCTGACTGCGGGGCGATGCTGAAGATCGATGCGGAGACAGGCCTGGTGGTGAGTCATACGCCCGCGCCGCGCAAGCGCACATTTGAGGATCTGGCGACGGCGGCGCAGGCCATGCGCGATCACGACGAGCGCAAAGAGTCGATCTTTCGGCAGAGTGTGGACGCGGAACGCAACAAGGCCGATTTGCTGGAGAAGAAATTTGCCGAGGCGCTGCGCAAAGCGAAAGACGCGCCGGATGGCAAACCGCTGCGCGATTTCGATCTGGATTGAGCGCAGTCGGGCTAATCGTACAAATGTGTCGTGCCAATGTGGACGCAGGGTGCGACGGAGATTGAAGAACGCAAACCAAACAGGTTTAGCCCGATGTTTCGCAGAGAGCGAAGAGGGCGGAAAGGGAGGATGCATGGCACTGGCACCGTTTCCGAAGAGAGCAGATGCGCCGGCGGCAGAAGCAGCCGCCAAAGAGGATGCAACGTCAGACTGGATGATGGTGGCGGCGAGCAGCACCTTGATTGCGGGTGGGTTATTGCTGCTGGCTGGGCAAAGGCGGGCGGGTCTGGTGACGGCGGTATCCGGCACGGCGCTGGCCATGCTTGACCAGCAGGCGGCGATACGGGGCTGGTGGAACTCGCTGCCCGGCTATGTGGAGCACGTGCAGGGACTAATTGGGAAGGTGCAGAGCACAGTAGGCGATCTCGAAGAAAAGCGCGAGCAGATTTCGCAGGCGATTGCAGAGGGGCCGCAAAAAGTTTAGGGCCTGCTTGCGCTAGATGCCGAGCTGGCGGCGGCCTTCAGGGCTGATGCGGTGCGGCGTCCATTTGGGTTCCCAAACGAGATTGACCTCTACCTTGCTGATGTCAGAGATGCAGGCGAGCCGGTTATTGACCTGCTCGAAGATGAGGCCGCTGGCTGGGCATTGCGGGGTGGTGAGGGTCATGGTGACGCGGACCCACTGGCGCGGCCATGCGGGAGTGGAATCGGGATCAGGGCCGGTTTCAACGCCGTAGATGAGGCCCAGATCGACGAGATTGAGCTTTACCTCAGGGTCAAAGCAATCGCGCAGAGCGGTGAGGATGTCTGATTCCATTAACATGCGCTAATTCTTGCGCTCGACGAGATAGCGGGCAACGGATTTGAGACCGTCGGCGCGGCTGCCGTATGGCGCGAGGGCGGCAAAAGCTTCGTCGATGAGCGCTGCGGCGTCACGCTGACTCTGTTCAATCCCATACACTGCGGGCCAGGTGGACTTTTCCGTCGCGAGATCCTTGCCGGCGGTTTTGCCCAGCTGCGCGGAATCGACGGTCATGTCGAGAATGTCATCGATAATCTGGAACGCCAGTCCGGCTTTACTGCCGAAGGTGTCGAGGCGGTTGACGTCCTCAGGCGTTGCACCTGCGAAGAGGCCACCGGTGACGACGCTGACGCGGATAAGCGCACCTGTCTTGGCGCGGTGAATTGCTTCGACGAGTTCAGGTGTGGGCTTGTGGCCTTCGCCTTCCAGGTCGAGAACCTGACCGCCAATCATGCCGTCGACTGTGCCGGTGGCGTTGGCGATGAGTCGAATGATTTCCACTGTGGCTGCGGGCGGGCACTCGAGCCCGGCGAGGATTTCGTAGGCGCGCGTCTGCAGCGCGTCACCGGCGAGGATGGCGATGGCTTCGCCGAAGACGACGTGGCAGGTGGGCTTGCCGCGGCGCAGGTCGTCGTTGTCGAGCGCGGGCAGATCGTCGTGGATGAGCGAGTACGTGTGGAGCATCTCGAGCGCCGCGCCGAGGCGTGCTATACCGGCTGGGAGTGCGCCCGCGATGGTGACAGCGGCCTGCATGGCGAGAACGGGGCGCAGGCGCTTGCCGCCGGCGAATACCGAGTGGCGCATCGCTCCGTGGATAGAGGCGGGTACGGTTTCGGCGCGGGGTATGAGCGCATCGAGCGCCTGATCCGTTTGCTCGGCGCCCTCATGAATCAACGACTTTACGTCGGCGGACATCGCCTTATGATAACCGAGCGCGGGAGGGTTTTCGCGTTCATGG
>JAJXXG010000934.1 GCA_021781255.1 Acidobacteriota bacterium | reverse complement strand
ATGGAGAAGAAGAAAGCTGCCGTTTCCGGACGGGTCGTATTTTGCGTTGAGTTGCTCGATAAGTTGGATCGCTAGGGCGACGAGAGGATGATAGTCGTTCACGTGCGGCTTGCTAACGGAGTCGGGCAAGTCGGTAATCAGAGCGAAGTGCAGGTTGGGATCGCGGTTGGCCAGGTAGCGGACTTCAAGATCCTTCACCAGTTCGCGCACCTGTTTCTCATTGAAGAGCAGACAGGGCACAGCGACAAGAGTCGTGCACTCGGGCGGAATGGCTTTGCTGAAGTCGAGTTTTGGCAGCGGGCTGGGGTCGAAAAAAGATGTAATCAGGTTATTGACCAGATCGACAGCGATCTGCGTGGCCGGCAGCAGCAGCGCAAAGACGGCGATGGCCAGCGCCGTAAGGCCGGCGATCTGCGGCACAACCGGAAAAAGCGCGGCCGCAATCACCAGGATGGTAAAGAGCTGAATGGAGGTTAAGTAGAAATCTTCGGCGCGATCGAGAATGTGGTGGCGCACCCGCCAGGAGACAGAAGGGTGGAAGCCGACGCGCACGGCAAGCTCGTGAAAGCCTTTGTCCATGATGTAGTACCCGACATGGATCTGGCGGAGCTGCTGGCGCGGGTTGTCGTGCAGATTCTCAGCCCCCAAGCGCGCAAGATCGAGCGCGGTTTGCGCCACCTGCGTTTCGGTGCAATCGGAGCGCCGGGCGATGACGGCTATGCGCTTGCGATACATATCGCGGCTCTGGAAGTCCATGCGCTGATATGCATTGGCCGGATCCTGGTTCAGCAAGGCATCAAAGCCGATGAGCGGTTCGGTGATGGCAACCCAATCGGCCTTGCCGATTGAGCGCAGGCTATCGAAGACACGGGAGAATCGCTGCACTGAAGCCGTCTCGGGTGCACGCCGCAGGGCACGGACCTCCTCCAGCATCAGCTCCAGCAGAGCAAAACTCAAAAAGGTGGGGAAGATCCACAATTCGTCGACGGTCAGCGGTTCATGGACCTGCAGGGCGCCGACAAAGGTCTGAAAGGACGAGACGGTAAACTCGCCATCCACGGCCTGAAGATAAGCAGCGGCCGCCGCGGCAACCCGCGGTTCGCCGGGCCTTTCCGCAATCACGCGCGGTAGCCATTGCATGTGCCGCGGCTGTCCGGAGACGGCAACCATGGCTCCGCGCAGAAGCCGGATGTTGGCCCGCAGCTCGTGAATTGCGGCGCGGCAGGCGGCCATCCTGGGATCGGGGCTCACATAGGAGGCAGGCGGACTGGCGAGAAATTTTTCCAGAAGGCGGAGCATGCGCCGCGCATTGCGCGCGCGCTCGAAGAACGCGGTGACGCCCGCAGGCCGCGGAACCACGGCCCACGATGCCGCCATGTCTGCGGCGCTGCGCAGACGCTCCATCTGCTCATGGGGCAGCGCGTGTCGCGGCTGGGCTGAAAGTGCAGTGGAAAGTGGAGTAGTCATTTTTGTTTCAACGATAACTTGAGGCTTGCATTTCAAACATGGCCGCGTAACGGCCTTCAATCGCCATGAGCTGCAGGTGGGTTCCTTCTTCCACCAATCTGCCGCCTTCCAGCACGACAATGCGGTCCGCCATGCGCACGGTTGAGAAACGGTGAGAGATCAAAAGCGCCATCTTGTCTGATGTCAGCTCGGCAAAACGCTCAAACACCTCGAATTCGCTGCGCGCATCGAGCGAAGCCGTCGGCTCGTCCAGAATCAGCAGTTGCGCGTCCCGCAGGTAAGCGCGCGCCAGCGCCAGCTTTTGCCACTCGCCTCCGGATAGATCCACGCCGCCCTCGAACCGGCGTCCAAGCATCTGGTCGTAGCCGTGCTGCAACCGCGCGACCACGCCGCTGGCCTGACTTTTTTCCGCCGCGTACTCAATCTCCCGCATCACGTGCGGAACTTCGATGCGGCCCACGGCGATGTTCTCGCGCGCGGTCATCTCATAGCGCATGAAGTCCTGAAAGATGACGCCGATCTCGGAGTGCAGATCATCAAGGTCATATTCCCGCAGGTCGACGCCGTCGAGCAGGATCTGGCCTTCGGTTGGATCGTACAGGCGGGTGATCAGCTTGACGATGGTGGTTTTTCCCTGGCCGTTCTCGCCGATCAGGGCGACGCGCTCTCCCGGGCGCAATGTGAAGTTGAAGTTGCTGAGGATGCGCCGGCTGGTGCCGGGATAGGTAAACGAAACATTGCGAAATTCGAAGCCGCTTCTGACGGGGCGGGGCGCGGGCAGCGCGTTGGCCTTCGACTCCACATGCGGCTTCATCTCAAAGAAGGCCAGCAGATCGCTAAGAAACAGGGCCTGGTCGGCGACCCCTGAAGCCGTTGAGAACATCTGCTGGATGTTGCCCATGGCCTGCATGATCGCGGCCGTGATCAGGGTAAGATCGCCGATGGTGTAGATGCCCCTGATGGTGCGATCGATACTGAGCACGTAAGCGGCGTAGTAGCCGAGCTGCGCAAGAATCGCCAGCAATCCGGTCCAGAGAAGACGGCGCCGGTTCAGGGCCACGTCCTCGTCGTAGATCTGCTGCGAGTGCTTTTTGAACCGCTCCGTAAGGTAATGGCTCAGGTTGAACAGCTTCAGCTCTTTGGCGGCTTCCTTGCTGCCGCCTACCTGGCGCAGGTAGTCCATCTGACGGCGAATCGGGGTCTGGCGAAAGTTTTTCGCGTAGAGAAGAAAAGCAAAATGGCTTTCGCCGAGGAAGGCGGGAATCACGCCCACGACCAGCAGTAACAGCAGCAGCGGCGAATACCACATCAGCACGGCTGCAAAAGCGGCAGCGGTGACCATCTGCTGCAGGAAGCGGCCCATCTGCTGGATCATCACCAGGCGGTCCGTCGCCTGCACGCGGGCGCGTTCCAGCCGGTCGTAAAAGACCGGATCTTCATACACGGTGACGTCAAGCGAAGCAGCCTTGCGCATCACGTCCAGGCTTACGTGAAAGGTGTAGCGGTCGGCGAGAAGGCTGTCAAAGTAATCCACGGCGCGCGAGAGCAGGCCAATGAGTATGGCAAGGCCGGCCTCTGCCGCCACCAGCCACCAGAAGTATCCGGGCAGCGCCTTATGGAGCCTGATCTGGTTGACGCCGTTAATAATGAATGGGCCGGCAATGATGCCGATGCCCACGGGAAGAAAGGCCACCACGACGCGGATGACAATGTTCCAGGAGACAACCGCGGGGCCCGACTCCCAGACAAAGCGAAGGACCGGGGGAATGTTTCGGAGCGCGCGCACGCGGTCTGCCCACGCATTGCCCGGACTCTGCGCCGGACCGGAAGGGTCCGGACGAGATGCGGCCGCGTTCTTCTTATCGCGCATGATAAGGACATCCCCCTTTGGGATCCGCTACGCTGTGCAGAAGACCGGCAAAGGCATGAAGTAATTGATTCCTGAACCAAGGCGATGCATTTGTGCTGTTTTTATGCTTTGTTATCTTATGTTGCGCAGATTCCATCTTAACCTAGTATTTACCTTTTAACCGTCGCGGCTCCAGCGCGTGAGGCCGGCGCAGCGCACGCCGGAATCTGCGCGAGAACGCGCCGCCATGGACCGCGCAACGCCAGGCCGCAGCTCCGATTGCGTTCACCCGGGCGCCTGTCTCGCGCCGCGCCGGCAGGTGCGGATCGAAACCGATTCTGACGCCGCCGGCCGGCCTTTATTCGGGACTGACGCGCAACAGAACGACGCCGTGGCGCGGGACTTCCGCGGTATAGGAGTCGTGAACGGCGCCCAGGTCGCTATGGGCCCAGAGATCGCGCAGCCGCGCAGCTCCGCCGACTCCGATGTCAGAGAGGCGGAGCGTGATCGTCATGGCATGTTCGTCGCGATTGAAGAGGCCCACGGCGAGGCTGCGATCAGCCAGCGGCTTCATCCAGATCTCCATGGGGCCCTGCTGCCATACACGGCGGCCCTGGATGCCGGCGCGATCCTGATCGACGGCGATCACTTCACGGTTGGCGAGGATGGCCAGGGTATCAGGGAACATTTGGGTCAGATCGTTCCCGGCAAAGAGCGGCGCGGCGAGGATGGCCCACAGGCTCATCTGGGTCCGCGACTCCTCCGCGTTCAGTCCGCCGTTGCCGATCTCGAGCATGTCGGGATCGTTCCAGTGGCCGGGGCCGGCGTATTTTTCCAGGCCATTCTGCTCGAAGCCGATCTTCACCATGCTGTCATAACTGTCGCGGATATCGCCGGTGGTGCGCCACATGTTTCCACCCACGGAGGCGCCCCATTCCCACACGTCCTGGATGCCGTACTGGCAGAGGTTATAGACCATGGGGCGGCCGGCGTTCAACAGGGCCTGATGGAACTTCTCGTAGGCGGCGCGCATCTGATCCGGCTTGTAAACCAGGTCGCCGCTGCACCAGTCGTACTTGACGAAATCCATGCCCCAGGCGGCAAAGGTCTTCGCGTCCTGCTCTTCATGCCCGTAGCTGGCTTCCCTTCCCGCGCACGTAACCGGGCCGGGACTGTCATGGATGCCGATCTTGAGCCCGAGCCCGTGCACATAGTCGGCAAGCGCCTTCATGTCAGGAAATTTGAGGATGTTGGGCCGGAAGTTGCCGTCGGCGTCGTGATAGCCCTCCCAGCCGCCGTCGATGACGACGTACTCGTAGCCGGCATCTTTCAGGCCGCTGGACGCAAGAGCTCTGGCCTGGGCGCGGATGACGGCATCGTTGATGTTGAGCCCGAAGTGATTCCAGCTATTCCAGCCCATGGGCGGAGTGCGGGCCACATCGGTGGACTGGGCCGGCGCGGCGGCAGCGGCAAGAAGGACGAGACCGGCGGCGATGGAACGGAAGGCGAACTTCATCAACACCTCAATCGGGCAGCGGGGACAAAGGCGAAAGGTGCGAGGCGGTCGCGGCTCTGCATGCGACGGCCTGGCTCCGCAGCAGGGCAAGCACGGGCCAATCCTGCTGTGGGAGCGAATGGTAATCGCGGCCATCAACCGATGTCAATCGATTGATGGCCGCCCGGCACAAACATGAAGCGCGCCACGCTAACCCGGCGGGTTGGTGCGCCAGGGAAGGTCAGGCTAGGATAGAGCCTGCGGGGCAAAGCCGCGCTCTGCGTGAGGAACGAAACACGGATGCTATCGGGTAGTGAGATTGTGGCGCTGCAGGACCGGCTGACCGGGATCTGGCACGAGAGCCTGGACACGCAGGGAGCCGCGGACGGGGCCTGGCTGGACCTGGTAGCGCGACAGCATCGCGCCAACTTCGATCTGTGGCATATCGAGGATGAGGCACGCGCTCCGCGCGTGAGCGATGCGGAGCTGGCCGCCGTGAAACGCCGCATCGACAGGACCAATCAACTGCGGAACGACCTGGCGGAGGAGCTTGACCGGATGCTTCTGGACTGGCTGGGAGGCCGTGGCCTGCCGCATGCGCAGGCGCCGCTGAACTCCGAGTCGCCCGGGCTGATGATCGACCGGCTATCGATTCTTGCGCTGAAGATCTATCACACGCGCATTGAGACGGAGCGCATT
>JAJXXG010000840.1 GCA_021781255.1 Acidobacteriota bacterium | reverse complement strand
TCGAACCTTGCCATTCATCCAACCGGCGAGGCAGGGAACTACGCTGTTTCCTTCGACGTCACCAACACTGGAGCACGAGCCGGTGCTGATGTGGCGCAGGTCTACGTCAGTGAAGACCACCCCAGCGTTCCGCGCCCGCCGCAGGAGCTGAAGGGCTTCGCCCGCGTCGACCTCAACCCCGGCGAAACGCGCCGCGTAAGCGTACCGCTGACAGCGCGCTCTTTTACCTGGTACGACACGAAGGCGGCGGCATGGCATGCGGATGCGGGCGCCTTCACCATCCACGTCAGCCGCTCCTCTGCAGACCCGCAACTGGAGGGCAAAATCACGCTGTCTCAGCCGATCGCTTTGCCGGCCAAGTAAGGCGGCTCCGGGCTCCGCAGCCTTTCTTGTTCTGGAGTCGGGCTGCGGAGCGCCGGGCGCTCACCCATTCACTGATGCGACCAACCAGGGAAGGTCTTCATTCCGGTACTGGTGATTACAGGGGCAAACGGGGAAGTGAAAGGCGTATCCGTCACCACAGTAAGAATCGTGTTGCCGCTGTCGCCAATCACGATTCTCAAGAACAGCGGTGTGGCTGAGTCGGCCGAATTCGTGGGCTTCGGCTCGATGGTCATGGTTCCGGTGCAGTCAGGGTTCACCTCATAGGACCCGGTAGCCGGACGCCATTCTTCCTTCGGCGCAATGCCGTTATGCAGCACGTGGTCCACCTGCGTCAGGTTCCCGTGGCCGTCAAAGACGGTCATGGCGACCCCGGACACGAGGCCCGCCGCAAGCGCCGGCGAAAGAATCTGCCCGGCTATCTGAAAAGAATAGTCTCCCTTGAGTGTCGCCTCTGAGCACACCAGCCCATCCCTGGTCTGCGCAGAGCCAATTGCCGTTCCAGCCAGCAGCAGCGCTGCGGTACAAACAGTCTTGGTTAATCTCATTCCAAACCTCCTGAGCGCGTTGCAAATACGCGGTCGAAGGCGATAATAGGACCACGCTAGTTTGAATCCCATAGAGAGCGTCTGAAGAAAACCTGAAGGTTGAGCGGGGGCGCATGCGGTTTCATAACTTCGAGATCGACGAGAAGGCTTTTCAGCTCCGCGAGAACGGGCAGCCCATCAAGCTCGAACGCATCCCGATGGAGCTTTTACTCTTACTGGCGCGCAACCACACCCGCCTCGTCACGCGCGATGAAATTGTTGCCAGCATCTGGGGCGTCAATCATTTCCTTGAGAGCGAGAGCGCCATCAACACCGCAATCCGCAAGCTGCGCCGCGCGCTGAAGGATAACGCCGCCCAGCCGCGCATCATTGAGACGGTTCCGGGCAAAGGCTATCGATTCATTGCGCACACGAATACGAATCACGCAGGCCAGCGGATCGCGCCGCCGAACCCTGACGCATTGAAGAGCTTTCTGCGCGGACGTCACTTCTGGAACAAGAAGACTCCGGATGCCTACGGGAAAGCCATCGCCTACTTTCAGGAGGCAATCGACCACGATGCCGCCTTTGCTCCCGCTCATGTCGGGCTTGCCCACTGTTATCTGCTCTTCGGAATTCATGGCCTGAAGCCGGCGACTGATGTCATGCCTCTGGCGCGGGCCGCTGCCCATGCGGCGCTCGAAATTGATCCCACCTCTGCCGAAGCCGCCACCGTGCTCGCCGATGTCAGCAAAGGATACGATCTAAACTTCGCCCTCGCTGAGCAGCAGTTCCAGCATGCGCTGCAGCTTAACCCCGACTATGCCGTCGCGCATCAGTGGTACGCCAACCTGCTGTCGGTCACCGGCCGCCATGCTCAGGCCGCCGAGCAGGCCGGCGAGGCGCGCCGCTGCGACCCGCTGTCTGTCGGCACCTCAGGCTTTCTTGGTTACACGCTCTATCGCGCGGGAAGATTCGACGAGGCGCTGCGCGCCTGCCGGCAGACAGTCGGGGTGCATCCGAACGCGCCTATTGCGGCCTGGTTTCTTGCTCTGGTGCTGATCCAGATGAGCCGTGTGCAAGAGGCCGACGACTGCCTGACCGCAACACTCAATGCGGCGAACGGCTCTGGCATTCATATCTCCCTGCTTATTTTCGCGAAGGCGCGAAACGGCCACGCTGCGGATGCCCAGGCGCTGCTACAGGAACTGCAGCAGCAGTCAGCCCAGCGCTATATTTCACCCTTCGACCTCGGCATTGCCCATCTTGGCCTGCGTGAACGCGATTCCGCCATACGCTGCATGCGCCAGGCCATCGATGAACGCGTCGTGCGCGCCACCGAACTTCCCATGCCGCTTTTTGACGAAGTGCGCGATGACCCGCAATTGGCGACGTTTTGTGACCGGCTTCGCGCAGGATGAACCCCGCTTAACCGACATTCGCCGGGCAGGCGAGCCGGGCTGAACATCGCCGCTGGAGCCTGTTCAGGCCGGCTCCTCGCCCCAGTCGCAGGGAATGTTGCGGTGCTGTTCTGCGCTGTCCACGGCCCACTCCAGCAGTCGCGCCACGCGCCACGCCGCCGCGGGCTGAACCGGTGCGGCGGCTTTGCCCAGCAGGGCATCGCGCACTCCGGCGTAGTAGAGCCGGTAGTCGCCCGCAACCGGCCGAACCGGCCGGGCCACCATGCTTCCATCCATATCCACGTTCAGCGCGCCCCACTGGGTGGGTGGTTCCACGCCCCAGTCGGACGCGGTGATGCGCGTAATCTTGTTCAGTTCCTCTTCCTGCAGGTCCAGGCCCCACTTCCAGTAGTTGCCCTTGGTTCCGCGCAGATGAAAGCGCGGTTGCGCAAGCGTCGACAGGAAATTTGCCTCCAGCGTCACAAGAAAGTCCGGATAATGCAGCCGAATCGTGAAGGAGTCGTTCGGCCCGGCGCCGTCCCGCTCGCGCATGACTTCCGCGCCCACCGCCTCAGGCTTGCCGAAAAGCGCCAGCGCCTGGTCGACAATATGTGTTCCCAGGTCCAGCAGGATTCCGCCCTCGTCCGGGTCGTCCTTCCAGACGCGCGTAGCGCGACCGGGCCGCCAACGATCAAAAGTCGATTCGAAGTGAACGAGCCGGCCAATCAGACGCTCATGCAGTACTTTCTGAATCGTCCTGAAATCACTGTCCCATCGCCGGTTGTAGAACGGAATCATGTGCAGCTTACGCTCGCGCGCCAGCTCAATCAGCAGCATTGTTTCTTGCGAGCCGGTGGCCACGGGCTTGTCCACCACCACGCTTTTGCCGGCTTCCAGCGCCTGCCGTGCCACCTGGTAGTGCGTGCTGTTCGGCGTCGCCACCACCACCAGCCCGATGGATGCATCGGCCAGCAACTCCTCCAGGGACCGATAGACTGTTATGCCCGGGTGGCGCTCGGCAGCCTTGTCGGAGTGGCGTTCCACCACGGCGGCCAGTTCCAGCCCTTCCACGGACGAAATCAGCGGCGCATGAAAGACGCGCCCCGCCATGCCAAAGCCCACCAGCCCCACTCGAACCATCTGCTTCCCCTGCCGCCTCATGCCGCATCGGCGGCGTCTGCTCAACCTTCGAGTTTATATCGCGTCTCGGCCAGCCTGTAGAGCCGCCGCCACACCAGCCGGTTCACCGTCACCACCATCAGCGCCATCAACACCGTGGCCAGCAGTAGCGTGGAGAAACTTCCGCTGTCGGTCGCGGCGCTGATCTGCGCGCCAAGCCCGAGTGTTTGCATCGTCTGGTTCTGGAAGTGAAAATACTCGGCCACAATCGAGGCATTCCACGCGCCGCCCGAGGCTGTCACCAGTCCCGTAATCAGGTAGGGGAAAATGCCCGGCAGAATCAGCGTTGTCCAGCGCTGCCAGCGGGAGAATTTGTAGAGCGAAGCGGCTTCTTGCAGATCCGAAGGAATGGCCATCGCCCCGGCAATCACGTTGAACAGGATGTACCACTGCGTGCCCAGCAGCATCAGCGCAATGGAGCCCAGCCCCAGCCCGCCGCCCAGACGAATCAGCCCCAGCAGCAGCACCGGAAACAAAGCCGTCGCCGGCACCGACGCCACCACCTGCGTCACCGGCTGCAGGATTCGCGCCAGCTTCGGGTTGAAGCCGATCATCACGCCCACGGGAATCGTCCAGGCGGCTGCAATGGCAAGAGAAGCGTTGACGCGCAGAAAAGTGGCGGCAGCCCCCAGAAACAGCAGCCGCGTGCCGGCCCAGGTGATGTCATGCAGTGCCCGCACCGCTTCGCGCCCGCCCCAGATGGTCAGCAATGCGGCGAAGACCGCGACTCCGGTTTGCAGCATCTTTCCGCTGCGTCTGCTGTCGTCGTCCACCGGTTGCACCACGCGGCACTCGTGCGTCGCCGCCAGACGGCGATAGACGCGCTCCTCCAGCGTGTTCCAGGCGCGCACTGGCAGCCGGGTAAGGAAGCTTGACCGCTGCAGCAGCGCCAGGATTGGCGATGTGACCCGCGATGTGGACTCCACCTGCTCAAACTTGAACTTGTCGCTCCAGGCAATCAGCGGCCGCCAGATGAGCTGGTCCGCGGCCACAATGATCAGCACCAGCACAGCCAGTCCCCAAAGCAGCGCATGCGTATCCACGGGATTGGCCGATGCAGCCGTTTGCAGATAGCTGCCCAGCCCCGGCAGCCGAAACAGGCGACTGCCCAGGGGAAACATTTCGCACGCAATCAGGAAAAACCAGCCGCCCGCCACCGACACAATCGAGTTCCAGATCAGCCCGATCGCCGCAAACGGCATCTCCAATTGCCAGAATCTCTGCCATGCGGAGTAGCGGAAAATGCGCGAGGCCTCAATCATCTCCCGCGGAATACTCTTCAGCGACGTGTAGAAGCTGAAGGCCATATTCCACACCTGCCCGGTGAAAATCAGCAGGATGGAACCCATCTCAATGCCCAGTTGATGCCCCGGAACCAGAGCCATCATGGCCAGCATCACGCCCGGCAGAAAGCTGAGCACGGGGATCGATTGCAGAATATCGAGTACCGCAATCATCCACGCTTCGATGCGCGGGTTGTAGGCAGCCATGTACCCGTAGCCCACGGCAAAAATCAGGCTCAGCAGATAGGCGATGCCGATGCGCGCAATGGAGTAAAACGCGTACAAGGGCAGTGCGCTTATGGAGTGTGAAATCGCAACCGCGGGCATCGGCTTGGCCAGCCAGTATGTGCCCAGGCGAATCATGCCGAAGAAGATGGCCAGCCCGCAGGCGCCCACCGCAACGTCAGTGAAGAATGGCCAGCTCCGCACCGCCACCAGCGAGCGGCCGAACGTATTCTGCAGGCTCATTCGGCTTCCTCGCCTGCGGCAATCTCTTCCTCCAGCGCGTCGGGCATCACAAAGCGCCGCCGTCCGGCGTCAAAGTCAAACAGTTCCGCATAGCGACCCCAGGTGACGGCCGTCTCCATCTGGCGCAGGCTCTCTTCCTCGCTGAACTGCTCGTCCAGCATGTCGAGGAAGAAATCCTCCGGTACGGTATGGTCGCTCTTGGTCTCCAGCGCGCGGCGAATCTGGCGCAACAGCAGCACGTTCTGCTGCGCCGCCTCCCGGAACAGCAGATCGGAA
>JAJXXG010000526.1 GCA_021781255.1 Acidobacteriota bacterium | reverse complement strand
TACATCGACCGCCACAACCAAAGCCCCAAGCCCTTCATCTGGACCGCCAAGGCCGCTGACATCCTGGAAAAGGTGAAGCGCGCACGCGCCGTTCTTAATCTTCAATCTGCATGACGCACTACACTAGCGTCTGAGGACATTCGCCGACTTATTGTTACAAATTCATGTCGGAGATGGTGAACTCCCGTTATCTGGCAGGTGGCCCGTTCAAACGCCGTGAAGAGGTGCGCTGAGCGGTGAGGGGCTGTGCCCCGTTCATCGCGTCCTTCGCGATGAGCGGGCGGCTGGCCCCGGTCTTGCAGTTTCTGATTAGAAACAAATTGATGGGTGCCCCCGGTGCCTCGCATTCAGGCACCGGGGAGACCACAGACCTCATCCAACGGGCAGCGGACCACGATTCGAACGATCGGTCCCCGCAAGCGCCCTTCCGGCCAACAAACCGCCATCCTGATTCCCTTCATCAGCTTTGCCCCGCTGACTCAGCCTGCGATGTCAACCCCTTTGCCACTCCACGATCCCGCAACATCCCACTCCAAACCACAAATTTTCTCGCGGCCTTGCAGATTATTTCCACGAAATCGTTAAGCTTGATTTGAGAGATCGGGAAACATGCGCGCAAACAGACCGCACCGAATCTCTTCACCCCCCCGGGCGATTCCTCCCCGGTTGCACCCAAAACAGTGCAATGTTTCTCGAAGATGCGCGCAACTCTCAATTTATGACGACTTTATCTTTTAACCGATTTGCTTTCAACGAGTTAGCCGATGCCCTAAAAAGCTAAGCACCCTGGAATGTGGAATTTAGCTAAAAAATAGGGGGGAGGGGCACCCACGGTACCAACCAGTAAACATGCATGCCGCAACGGAACCGTCCCAGCTACTGGCTGGACCAATCGTCAATGTCCCTCGGTGGTGTCTCAGGCTGAATTCGTATTGAAGAGCACGCGGCTTCAGTCCGCATAGGAACGCGCCCATTTCTTGATTTCTGCCCACTTTTCCATGCTGGCTACTTGCCTTAAAGGCCTGTATTCTGGAGCCGCATGAGAAATGCAGCTATGGGCGGCGGCGTGGAAGCCCGCAGGGAGCGCAGGTTTTGAGCGGCCCGCGCTGGGGCGCAGGATTCAGCGCTGTCGGCCGCTTTGTCGCCGAGATCGAGGCTGCCGCAGCCGGTACAGGCAAGCTGCGGCCAGGCTACGTGCTGGCAGGCGACGAAATCTTCCTGCTCGACCGCTGCCGAGCCGCCGTGCTCAAGGCCTTTATCCCCGCCGATCTGCGCGATTTTTGCCTCTCCGATCTCGACCTGGCCACAACCTCAATCTTCGAAGTGCTTGACCGCGCGCAAACTCCCTCGCTGATGGCTCCCTTTCAGGTGATCTTCGTGCGCAACGTGCGCCAGCTTTATACGCGCGGCGCCAAGAAGGAAGAATTCGCCGCGCTGGGCCGTTATTTCAAATCGCCCAACCCGCAGGCGCTGCTCCTGTTCATTGCCGACTTCCTGCGCATTCCTCCGGATGCGCGGCGCATGGAGCTGGACGACAAGAACCGCTTTGAGCGGCTGAGAGAAACGCTGGGCGATCACTGCGGCATGGTGGAACTGGCGCGCGTCAGCGAGGAAGACGCCATGCGCTGGACCGTGGCCACGGCGCAGCAATCCCAGGTGCGCATCGAAACCGACGCGGCGCGCGAGCTGGTCGACGCGTTGGGCGCAGATATGATGCTGGTCGCGTCAGAATTGGAGAAGCTTCTGCTCTACGCCGCCGATCGAGGCCGCATCACGCTCGGCGACGTGGAAACCATGGTGCTGGCGGCCAAGCAGCGCTCGTTGTATGAGCTGACCGACGCCATCAGCGCCCATGATCGGGTGCGCGCGCTGGCGCTGTTGCATGGCTTGCTCAACAGCTCCGACGCCGGCGAGGACGCCGCCATCGGCCATCTCTACATGCTGGCCCGCACCTTCCGCCAGATGCTCGTGATTCTCGAGAAAAACGTGCGCGACTCGCGCGCCATCTGGCAGGCGCTGTGGCAGGGCTTCCGCATGCCGCCCTTTGCCGCCGACGATCTTATCCGTCAGGCGCGCCGCTTTCGTAGCCGCCGCGAACTGACGCGCGCGCTGCGCCTCGTGGCCCACGCAGATCTTGAGCTGCGTTCCTCGCCGCCTGACAAGCGGCTGGTGCTGGAACGGCTGGTCTACGAACTTGCATCGGAACCCAAGCCGGCCCCGCCCGCATGGACCTCATCGCAGTTATCGTTCGAGAGTTGAGGCGGTGCGATGCTTGGTCGCCTGCCTCCGGGATGGTTTTGAGGACGCGCAGGAGGTCTATGGTCACACCGGCAAACGTCGTCGCCGCGCTGCTCCTGCTCATTCCGTACCTCGCTGTTGCGTTTGCGCTGGGCCCCTTGGCGGCGCGTGTGAGTGCGCTCCCGATCTGGCTACAGTTATCCCTGCCTGCTCTGCTGTCGATTCCATACCTGCTGGTCGCTGGCGCGGCGGGCGTCTTCCGCTGGGGATGGTGCGCGTTGTACGTAGCGCTGCCGGTTGCGGTTGCAATGCTGCTTTGGCAGGCCAGGCGCGCGGATTCCGCACAGCGTGGCAACTGGCGAGACTTTCTGGTTTTAGCAGTGCTGGGCCTGGCCGTTGACCTGCGTTGGTTTGAGAGCGCATGGCCGCCGCACCTGGCCATCTTTAATAAAATCCTTCTTCTCGACGCGGGCATCTACGGCTTCCTCCTCATCCGCCGACTCGACGGCGTCGGCTTCGACCTGCGCCTGCGCCTCAAAGACCTTGGGATCGGCCTGCGCGAAGCCGCCTTTTACACGCCGGTTGCGCTGGCTCTTGGCCTCAGCCTGGGTTTTCTGCACTTCCATCCGGGCTGGCCCGCGCCGAGCCGGGTCGCAGTCGCATGGATCTTCACCTTCTTTTTTATCGCCGTTCCCGAGGAGCTTTTCTTCCGCGGCTGGCTCGAGAACCTGTTGGAAAAGCGCATGGGCCGCTACGGCGCGCTGTTTTTGACGGCCTGCCTCTTTGGCCTTGCCCACTTCAACAAGCGAACCGCGAGCTTCAACTGGCGCTACGTGCTGCTGGCGGCGCTCGCCGGCGTCTTCTACGGCCGAGCGTGGCGCGAGCAGCGGCGCGTGGGCGCCTCGGCCGTCACCCACGCCACCGTGGACGCCCTTTGGTCGTTATGGCTGCGTTAAGCGATGCATCCCGTGCGCCTGCATGTGCCGGCTATAGGTCAGGTAGCCGAGTCCGACGCGCATGTTATGCACCACCGGCCCGGGGATCGTGACCGCGACCGTAATGCCAAGGATGGCGTGGGCAATCATCAGTGGATAAAGATTGCGGTAGCGGAGAAAGAGCAGACATGCCGCCAAGCCCCAAATCAAGGTGATCGGCGCAAGGATGGGATTGGGCAGATGCGCCAGCGCGAACAGCAACGCCGCCATCAACGCCGCCAGCCGCTCGTCAGGCACCACACGCAAGAATCGCAATAGAAAGAAGCCTTGCAGCAAGAACTGCTGCACGCCGGTCCAGACGGCATACGCCCAATAGACTTCAACGCAGGCGAGCACTCCGCTCTGAGGCGCCAGTGTGTGCATACGGGCGGCAACAGCAATGGCAACGCCAGCCAGAACCATCGCCGCACCAACGATCCATAGTGAGCGCAGGAAATTCGTCGCTCGCAGGCCCATCGCCTTCCAGCCATCGAAGGATCTCCAGAGGATGACGGTGACACTGGCCACTGCGATCACCCACAGCATCCGCTGCCAGGGCCGCGGCGTCCACACTACGGCCATAATCAGCCCGTAGGCGATCGCGATCTCAATCCAGACGCGCCGCTTGCTGCGCCTTTTGGCTGGCCGGTCTCGCTCCTGCGACGAATCTGCGGCCTGTTCCATGCAACCGATGCTAACGCAGCCTCCTGGGCCGATTCCGGATTTCCCTTGCGCGAACAGCCCGAGGCAACCACCCCAACCGCCCGCATCTGACCACTGACCACTACTCCAGCAGCACCTCTGGCTCCGGCTCGTGCCCACGAGTGGTCAGCGCGATGGCCGCAGCCAGAATCAATGTCCCGCCCAGCCATGCGTACGGGCCCAGCCGCTCGCCCAAAAGCTCCACGCCCAGCACCGAACCCATCACTGGCTCGATATTCAGAAAGACCCCGGCGCGCGAGGCCGGCACATGGTGGATGCCCCAGTTCCACAGCAGAGTGGTTATGGCCGTACACATTATGCCGCTGATTGCCAAAGCAGCCCAGGCAGTTACGCTGACGTGCGCAAACGGCATGGGCTCGATTTTTTCATGCGTCAATGGAGCAAGCAGCCACGAACCGAGATTCCACGCCACCAGCATCGCCGTCCCGGCATAGATGGTGTACGCGGTCACCACCGGCGGGCTGTGCGTCTGCATCAGTTTCTTGCTGAGCAGAATCCAGGCTAAAGCCACAAAGAGCGAGGCGATCACCAGCATGTCACCGGCAAGCGATGGCGTCTCGCGCCCGGTCGTCGCCCGGCTGCCGCCCAGAACCACCATCGCCGCGCCCGCCGTCGATCCGCACAAGGCCAGCCAACCCACCCAGTCCAGCCGCTCGCCCGCAAACAGCGCTGCTGCCGCCGCCAGCAGCACCGGCATGGCGCCCACCATCAACGAGGCGTGACTCACCGTGGTCAGCACCAGCCCGTGAAACTGCAGCAGAAATTGAATGGGAACACCGAAGGCCGCGGTCAGCAGCAGCGTCCGCATCTCGCCGGCCGTCAGCCGCACGCGCTGCGACACCATTACCGGCGCCATGCCCAGGCAGGCAAACAGAAAGCGATAGAGCACCATGTGCTCCACGTTCATCTCGTCCAGCGCCAGCCTGCCGAAGTAGAACCCCGTGCCCCACAGGGTTCCGGCCAGGGCGCAGGCGCCGTAGCCGAGAAAACTGAAGCGCCCGGCTGTCTTTCCTTGTTCAGCCATTCTTTCTTTACTGTCGCACACCCGCGGGCAAGCAGGTGGCATCACCTGAAAAGCGGGGGATTAGCGCAGGATGGACCTGGGTCCCGCCTAAACTGGACCTTATTACTCCACATTTGGGCCTCTACACCTGATTTTTCTTGCTAAATTCCCCATGTCAGGGTTACACTGGGCGCGTCGTTGCAGAAGACCAGCTTTTCTTTCGAGCTTTTTCTTCATGCAGGCTTTCTTCCCTTCCTGGGCCTTCGTTGAACAAGCTGAACCGACTCAGGTTCGTCTATTCTGGGCCATCAGGGGTTATCAGGTGGCCTAAATCCCCAACGCGACTAACCGAGAACAGGAGAGAGGTTGAAATGCGGCGAATGAAAGGAAAGTTTGCAACGGCGAGGCGGCTCACGGCGTTCATTCTCGTCACAGTCTTTGCATCGGGTTTGGCGTATGGGCAAATGCATGCCATGAGTTTCAGCGTCCCGTATGAGTTTGTTGTTGGTTCGAAGGTGCTGCCAGCGGGAACCTATACATTCTCAACGTCACGGGATCTTTCGTCGCTCAACGTGGAATCAGC
>JAJXXG010001196.1 GCA_021781255.1 Acidobacteriota bacterium | reverse complement strand
GCTGCACCAGCGGCAGAACGGCGTCGAGCGCAGTGCCGCCGCGGCGCTCAAGCGATTCGATGCGTTCGGCTGCCTGGCGCGCTCCCCTGCCTTTGGTTCGGACGAGCTTCATGATTCTTTTCCTCTCCGCAGACTAGAGAACGACCTTGTTGAGCGGGTACTCGACGATGCCGGTGGCATTGGCCGCTTTGAGCCGGGGAATGACATCGCGCGCGACGCCTTCTTCGACGATGGTGTTGACGGCGACCCACTCCGAGTTGCTGAGCTGCGAGATGGTGGGCGAGTTGAGCGCAGGGAGAACGGCAAGGACGGCGCTGAGATGCTCCTGCCTAACGTTGAGCATTAGGCCAACCTGCGATTGCGAATCGATCGCACCGCGCAGCATGAGTGCAATCTGGTCAATTTTTGCGCGCTTCCATGTGTTGGTCAGGGCCTGCTTGCCGGCGATGAGATGCGTCTCGCTCTCCATCACAGTGTCAATGATTTTGAGATTGTTTGCCCGCAGCGAGCTGCCGGTTTCGGTGACTTCCACAATTGCATCGGCGAGCATGGGCGGCTTGACTTCAGTTGCGCCCCAGCTGAACTCGACCTTGACGTTGACTCCCCGCTGAGCGAAGTAGCGCTTGCTGACTTCGACGAGTTCAGTAGCGATGATCTTGCCTTCGAGATCCTCGGCGCGCTCGAAGCCGCTGTTTTCCGGCACGGCGAGCACCCAGCGAACCTTGCGGCGGCTCTGCTTTGCATAGACGAGCGAGGTGACGCTGGTGACGTCGAGACCGCTCTCGACAACCCAATCAATGCCCGTGAGGCCGGCGTCGAGGACACCGTGGTCGACGTAGCGGGCCATCTCCTGCGCGCGGATGAGCATGCACTCAATCTCGCTGTCGTCAATGGAAGGAAAGTAGGAACGGCCGTCGGCGTAGATGTTCCAGCCGGCGCGGCGGAAGAGCGACAGAGTTGAATCCTGAAGGCTGCCCTTGGGCAGTCCGAGACGAAGCTTGTCAGCCACGGGCGGCCTCCTTTTCAGGCTCAGCAGCGGCGGTTGCGATGGGGCGCGTGAAGCAGCTCACGGTTCCTTCGTGGCAGACGAGACCGTCGCCTTCAACCTCTACGCGGAAAAGCAGTGTGTCGTTGTCGCAGTCAGTGGATGCAGAGATGACTCGCAGGCGGTTGCCGCTGGTTTCGCCTTTCATCCAGAGCTTTTGGCGGGTGCGGCTCCAAAATGTGACGAAGCCGGATTCGAGGGTCTTGGCATAGCTGGTCTGGTTCAAAAAGCCCAGCATTAACACCTGGCCGGTGCGGGCATCCTGCACGATGCCGGGGACCAGGCCGTCCATTTTTTCAAAGTCGATTGTTGCGTTGGATTCACTCATCGGGTTTGACTCATTTCCTTTGTACATTTTTCTTTGCTTTGTGGCCGGCAGCCACACGGCAGCATAAAAAAAGCCCGCCGGCTGCGTTGCCGGCGGGCTTTTGGTGCTTTCAATCTCGTTTGGCCTTTAGCTCAGGCCGCAGCGGTCCGCCGGCATGGATGTCCCATGATGATGGTGGTGACCGTGATGGCGGATGCTCTGCATCTACTTATGACGTTAAGGGCAGAGACGGTGGCGTGTCAACCGGCAAAATTGCCAGAGAAAGACTCGGCCAATCTCAGGCCTGCGTCGTTGCCTGGAAGGGTTGCGGGTTCCCGCCTTCCGTGTGCTGCAAAAGCTGAACAATACGCTGATAGAGGCGATTGCGAACATCAAAGCGCTCCGATGCGCGCGTGACATAGCGAATTTCGACCTCCATGCCGGAACCGGAGGGCCGCAGCTCAACGGCCGGCGCGGCGCTAAAGCGGTCAAGGCCGCCATTGCGGGTTCCGCGCTTCCATTCGAGCTCTGCCTCGCGCACATTTTTATCAGTCTCCTCCGTGGCGAGCTGGTGAATGCCTTCGACGACGGAGTGGAGATTGCCATTGGCAGGAATCTCGACCTGAATTTCATCCCACATCCACTGGCCTGCGGTGGAGAAGTTGAAGAACTGGCCGCGAATGGCAAAGCTATTAATAAAAGTAATGCGGCGACCGGTGGGGTGACCTTTGTCGGCGAGGGAACCGGTTTCAAGCAATGTGGTGCGGAAGAGGCCTACCTCAGTAACTTCACCACCGACGCCATTGATTTCCACCCAGTCACCGACGTGGATTCCATTCTTGCCAACGATGACGAACCAGCCCAGAAAGGCGAGGATGAAATCCTGCAACGCGATGGTGAGCGCGGCGGTGGTAAGGCCGAGGATGGTGGGCGTCTGCTGTGGCGCACCAAAGATCACCAGCAGAATGAGGATGACGCCGAGGACCTGGATTCCTACCTCAAAGATGCTGCGCAGGGTTTCGCTCTGGCGGCGCTCGCGGACGGCGCGTGCCATGAGGTGGCGCACAAACGCATCCGTAAGAACCATGCCAAGAGCGATGCACAGGATGAGCACAATGGATTGCAGCATGAGATGCAGCACGATGCGATGCTGCAAAAGAACTTGCGACGCCCATTTACCGTAGACGACGGCGAGCTGTTGCTCGGTCTGGATGCGGTCATCGTAGATGCTGAGAATTTGCCGCGTGGCGCGCCTCTGGCGAATCACTTGAAGTGGCGTGAACCGGCCGGAGGACTGAGCTGACGTTGCAGCGGAGGCATTAGCCTGGGCCTCAAGCTGGTTGTGCTGCGCGGTGAGCGCAGCCGCAGCACGTTGCGCGTTCTGCTGCGCCTGCAGGATGAGGTTGTAGCGGCTGTTCTGGTTGAACCATGCCTGAATTCGGCTGAGCAGCGTGCCGTGCTTCTTCTCCGAAATAACCGCAATCTGGCCGCCGGTTTTCACCTCATTGTCATATTGGCGCATGGAGGCTTCGTGCGCTGCGAGCTCCTCCTGAATACGGACGCTTTGATCGCCGGATGCACGTTGTAAATCACGCTGGGCATCGGTGAGCTGGTCGGAATCGAGGCCCAGCTGAGCCTTGGCAACATCCAGATCATCGTTGCCGGAGCCAGATGGATCAGACGCGGAACCAGAGGTGGACTTTGGCGACTTTTGCGCAATCGCATCCACCTGCGCCTGGTCTTCTTTAATGAGTTGCTGGAGTTGCTGCACTCTCTGGGAGAGCTCAAGTGCCTTGCCGGTGAGCGTGCGCCGCTGAGCTTCAAGAGTGGCGGAGCGCAGAGCGGCAGCAAACGCCTGATCGACTTCGTGGTCGGCAAGCCGCTCAGCCTCACGCGCGAACTGGTTCTCTTCAGCGGTGACCGCAAGAGGCGCTAAAGAGCGCGCGGTATCCCATGGGCTGGTGTCAACCAGGCTGCTGGGACCGGCCTGCGGGCCGTGGCCTGCGAGGAACGGCAGATGCGCCATGGCGTCCCGGGTGGTCCATAAAAAGATGAGGCAGAGAACCAGCAGAATGCTGAGGGCAAGCAGAAGAAATGCGCGCGTCCTGCCAAAAGGCGAAGGAGCGATTGGACCTTGCGGGGTAGCAACCGGGGGCATTGCCATGCATGCATTGTTACAGGAAAGGTGAGGCTTGGGCGAGGGAGTTTGCAGCAGAGCAGGAAGGTGTGGATAATCGTGCCGTGCTATTCCGGAAAGTCCATCTTGCGCTGGTTGCCGCGACAATGCTGGCGACACCCGGATTTGGCCTGGCGCGAGGGTATGGGAACGAGGCTGGCGCGAGAAATGCCGACAAGGTTCCGGTGCAGGACCGGGTAGACATTAACCACGCAAGCTTGAAGGAATTGCTGACTGTGCCGGGCATGACGCGCAGCTGGGCCGGGCGGATCATCCGCTTCAGGCCCTACCACGCAAAAAGCGACCTGCTGGAGCATGGCATTGTGTCGCCGACGGAGTATGAACGCATCAGGGACTACCTGATTGCGCACAGGGACAAGCAATAGCGCAGGCTGCTCTTAGTAGGCCATCTCCTCTTGATCGTCGTTGCGATCACGCCGCAGCAGGCGGCTGAGTAGCACGTAAAGCACAGGGATGAAGATGAGATTGAGAACCGTGGAGAGCAGCATGCCTCCCACAATGGTGGTGCCGACTGACTGGCGGCCAAGCGCGCCTGCTCCCGTGGCAAACACCAGCGGCATGACGCCGAGAATGAAGGCAAACGATGTCATGAGAATCGGGCGCAAACGCAGTTCCGCGGCCTCAATCGCGGCTTCAGCAATGGAACGGCCTTTGCGGCGAAGTTGTTCGGCGAATTCAACGATGAGAATGGCATTTTTGGCTGAGAGGCCAATGAGCATAACCAGGCCAATCTGGCAGTAGACGTTATCGACGAGTCCGCGGAGCGCGACGAGGCCCAGTGCGCCAAGCACGGCCATGGGTACAGCGAGAAGGATGATGAAGGGCAGGGCGAAGCTCTCGTACTGCGCAGAGAGCGTGAGATAAACGACGAGCAGGCCGAGGCCGAAGATGATGATAGCCTTGCCGGCGGATTCGATTTCATCGAGTGTGAGACCGGTCCATTCATACTGCATGCCAGGCATCATGACACTTTTGGCGAGTTGCTCCATGCCGGTGATGGCCTGGCCGGAGCTGTAACCGGGAGCCGCGGAGCCGTCAATTTCAACCGCACGGAAGAGGTCGTAGTGAGTGATGACGGGTGGGCCTGAGCTCTGCTGGACGGAGACGATGTTGTCGAGCGGAATCATCTGGCCGCTGTCAGACCGGACGTAGTAATCGTGCAGATCGGTGGCGTTCATGCGGAAAGGCTCGTCTGCCTGCACGTATACGCGATATGTGCGATTGTTGAAGTCGAAGTCGTTGACGTACTCCGAGCCGAGAAAGACACCAAGGGTAGAAGTGACCTGAGAGAGCGGAATGCCGAGCGCCTTGGCCTTCTCGCGATTGATGGTGACCAGAATCTGCGGGTCGTTGGCGGAGAAGGTGGTGAGCAGGTTTGTGAGGTCCTTGCTTGCATTCCCGCGAGCGACAATCTGATGGGCAACGCGATCTAGGTCAGAGAGAGAGTTCGCGCCTGTGTCCTGCAACATGAACTGGAAGCCGCCGAAGGTGCCAACGCCCTGGACGGCAGGTGGCTGAACGACTGCGACGAGTCCGCCGTTGGGTGCAAAGAGGAGGCTTTGCAGCTTGGGAGCCAGGTCGTGGACGATGTCGGCTGTGGAGTGACCCTTGCCGCGGCGCTCGCTGGAAGGCTTGGTGCGAATGAACATCATGCCCTGATTCGACGATGCGCCAGAGAAACTGAAACCCATGACGGAGAAGGCTCCGCTGATGTCCTTATTCGAATAAATGATTCTGAGTGCGCGATTGGCCAGATTGGATGTGTAGGCCAGCGAGGAACCTGGAGGCGCCTGCACAATGCCGTAAATAATGCCCTGGTCCTCCTGCGGAATGAAGCCCCTGGGTACGAAGCTGTAGATCCAGTAGGTGGCGCCGAGGCCAAGGAAGAAAGCGACCAGCAGCACATAGCGGAGCTTGAGTGCGACGTGAATCATGCGCGCGTAAGTGCTGCTAAGCCAGGTGATGAACGCATCCGCACCATG
>JAJXXG010001045.1 GCA_021781255.1 Acidobacteriota bacterium | reverse complement strand
TTCGCTCAGAACGGCCTCAAACTGGCTGACTAGGTCGGCCGAAGTGACAATATTTTTGCCCAGCCCGCGCAGGAACTCTACTGTCCCCGCGTCAACCATGGAGACGTACATGATGGCGTTGTTGGGCGAGTACTGCATGGCAATGCGGCGCGAGCCTGCAAGCATTGCCTGCAGCCCCGTTGCCAGCTCCTGCCAACTGGAGTAGACGCCCTTGGCGCCGGGCAGCGAATCCAGCCGCCCCTGCTCGATGCGGTGGACCAGCTTGCGGGGCTCGCCCACTGCCGGCACAAAGTAGTACCAGCGGCGCGTGATGTGCGCCTTCTCATCGAGCCCAAGGATGCGGCCGGCGATGGGGTCGCGATGATGGTGGTCATAGAAGAGCCAGCCGTCGTGGCCGGCCTCGCGCAGCGCTGCCTGAATAGCCTCCAGGTTCATACCGGCCATTGTACGCGCACGGGCGCATGAGGCAGGGAGACAGAAACTCCGGTCTATTGACGGGCAGATGGCGCGACGGTCTCAACGGCGGTATGCGGAGGCGGGTGTCCTAGAGTGCCGCCATGGCATCCACTTCGCGAGGGAACAGCCCCGCATATTTGGTGATGCCCACCATTGTAAAAACCTTGGTGAAGTGAGGCGACAGCCCGAAGGCGTACACCTTCTGGCCGGAGTTGGATGCCTCAATCAGCATCTGGATAACCAGAGCGATGCCGCTTGAATTGATGTAATCAACTTTGGAAAAGTCCAGCAGCACCAACTTGGCCGCTGCTTTCGACAGCGTCTGGTAAGTGCCCAGGACCGCGTCTTTTGAGGTGCTTGCTATGTCTCCCTCAAAGCGCAGGACGGTGACCGGATGTCCGGCCGGTGAGGTGATCTGGTCGACGCGCGCCTTCGTTTCGCTCTGCACGATTTCGTGTCTCCAATTTCTTTGTGTTATTCCGGAACCCCGTCCAGGCGGATTACGAGCCTGACGTAGCTGCTTTTGCCGTTGGACCCCTTTACCCACTCGGCTTCGTCTACAAGCGCCTGAATCAGAAACATGCCCATACCGCGAGGGTCTTCCTCGCCATGAATCTTGCGGTCGATGTCGGGTCTGGGGGGGACCGATTTCAACCCCTTGCCGTCATCGATGACCTTGACCTCCAGAGCATCGTTGCCGGCTGACAGCACGACTCCCACTGAGAGGCCTTCGTTCAGCCGGTTGCCATGTTCAATTGCGTTGATGCACGCCTCGGCGACCGCGGTCTTCAGGTCTTCGATTCGGTCTTCTTTGAAACCCATCAGCTTTGCCACCGCCGCAGCGGTGCTCATGGCCACCTTCTCGTATCCGAGCCGAGAAGGCAGCCTCACTTCCACGCTGGTGGATTTCACATCACTCATTCAGTCGTCTCCGTCGGGCCCGTACTTCTGCACACTGCCAGCGCGGTCATGTCGTCCGCCTGAGGGCCGCCCTCAGTGAAATTTTCAAGGGTTGCCCATAACGCATCGAGAATATCATCCGCTTTCTGTGCCGGGCACCTGGAAAATTCCTCCAGCAACCGCTCCGGACCAAATTCCTCATCTCCGCGGAAGACCTCAGTGAGGCCGTCAGTGTAGAAGAGCATGCGGGTTCCGGGGGGAACCTGGCATATCTGACTGGTGTAGCTCATGCCCGGCAGCAGGCCGAGGGGCGTACCCGAGGAGTCAAACTGGCAGGAGTCGCCGCCGGGCTGAACGAGGAAACCGGGATTGTGGCCGGCGTTGACCACCTCAATCTCTCCTGTTTCGGGGTGCAACCGCATGAAGATCGCTGTTACGTAGCGGCGGCGGGCCTCTTCGCCCTCGGTCCAGTGGTGTTCGTTCATGCGCGTGGTCAGTTCGTCCAGCGGCAACCCGGTGATCGCCATGGCGCGAAAGGCGGAGCGGAAGCTTGTGGCCATGATGGCCGAGGCGAGCCCCTTGCCTGCCACGTCGGCCACCGCGATCAGCAGGCTGCCATCTGGCTGCTCCACGATGTCCAGGTAGTCGCCGCCCACCTCGTAACAGGTGACGGAGCGAAAGGCCATCGAGTAGCCGGCGATATCCGGCAGTTTCTGGGGCAGCAGAGAGCGCTGGATATTGCGGGCTGCGTCCAGATCCTGCTGTACGCGCGCCCATTGCAGATTGCGCTCGTGGTTGCGGGCATTTTCAAGGGCCACGGCGGCCTGCAGGGCGAGCCCCTCAAGAAAGTCGGCCTCATAGATCGTCAGCTCGCGCCCATCGGGAGGCGCAACCAGCAACACGGTCATCCGCCGCCCTTCCCGATCCATCAGCGGATAAGCGGGCAGCGCAGCGGTCTCCGCCGTCCTGTTGTCTCCGAAGTGCGGGGCGTCTCCGTAAGCCAGCCCTGTGCCAAGGAACGCCGCTCCGGCCATTTCCAGTTCGCGGACCACGATGCGCAGCACCTGCTGCAGCACGTCCTCCTCGCGAATGGTGGAGTGTACCTGCCGGGAAGCCTCAAGGAGGGCCTGCAGGCGCGCGACCTGCTGCTGCAGGTCAATTGTCTCTCCGCTGTCCGGAAGGTGAAATCCAGCCGCCATTTCCCGCGACCTCCGTGGGATTTCAATGTACCACGCCGCATCGCCGCTCGATACTGCTTCCCGTCGCCGCTTGCCGTGGCGTCCATTCAGGCTGGCGCTGGAGTTGGAATTCTCAGGGGGTCCATGGATTGCCGGGGCGTCTCAAGCCATGTCAGCGTGAGCACCGTAATGTCGTCGTCCTGGCCAAAATCGATGGCTGCCTGCGCAATTGCCTCCGCGCCAGATGTGCTGATCTGCTGCGTGCGGTCAAACCCGAACAAGTCGCCCGCAGCATTGCGCGCCTCCACAATGCCGTCGGAGACAAACGTGAGCGACTCCGCCGGTTGGAGGTGGAACTGGCTTTCCTCGTACTCGGCATTTGGAACGATACCCAGTGGCAGCCCGGCGGCGACAGGCATTTCGGCCCCATTCCGGTAAGGCGACAGATGTCCGGCATTGGCGATGGTCACTGTGCCGTCCCGCCCGATGCGCGCCACGCAGCAGGTTACGAAGCCTCCCTGCATCTGGCCCGCGAACCCGCGATTCAAGGCGTCGAGAATTTGCGACGGAGCCAGCGCCGGCATTGTCCGCAGCGCCCCGACAATCGCGGAAACCGTCATGGCCGCCTTGAGCCCCTTGCCGCTTACATCGCCCACGACGACGAGCACACCACCGTCAGCCTCGGGCAAAACGCGGAAGAAATCTCCGCCGACATGCTGGGCCGGCGCGTAGACGCTCTCGAT
Organism: Acidobacteriota bacterium; assembly: GCA_021781255.1. The sequence continues at coordinate 2,259 of JAJXXG010001045.1, read as the reverse complement.
TTTGAATCCCGGCACATCCACCGCCGGAGCCACGAGGCGGGTTTGCATCTCATGTGCTGCTTCGAACTCGACGCGCAGTTCATCCCTTGCCCGCCAGGCCTGCCAGGCGCGTCGGCCGAGCATCACGAACAAGGCAAATTCACAAAGAAAGAGTGACAGTCCGAAATACGTTTCCTGGAACGGCCCGAATCTGGCACCGCGCAGGTAGCTAAAATTCTGCAGCAGGTCCGCAACCCCAATCACAATCATCGCGACGGCGATCATCCGGTTCGCTCTCTTTGCCATCAGCGCCCATAGGTTCACCGCGATCTGAATACAATCGAAGCTCGCGATTGCCGGCATCATCGCCAGGCTTGACCAGAGAACGATCGGCGACGGTTTGACCGCCAGCATCAAAATTAGATAGGCCGCTGTGCCGATGGCCCACGAGGCATGGTACAGGCGCTTTACGCCGATGGCCCGCAAGCCATGAACAGTCCAGACGAGTTCGACAGACGCAGCCATGGAAAGCGCCTGCAGCCCGGCATCTACCACGAAGAATGCCCGCCACGAGATCGTTACTAGTCCAAGCGGGGGCGAACTGTTCCACAGGGACATGAGCGACGTGGCCATCAACATCCAACTGCACACCAGCAGGTCGCGCCCGCCAGCCCAACGCCAAAATACGAGCAGGCCCGCGCCCAGGAGGAAAATGATGCCGTTGAGAGCCAGATGGGGCCCTTGGGCGATCAGGGATGCGTCATGATCGGCTTGCAGGGCAAGATGCTGCATCTGGCTTGCATCGATCGTGAAAACCGCGCCGCCCTCTCGGGCCAATGGCCGCCCGCCCGCCGGATACCAGGCTCGAAACGCCAGCACGGCAGTGGAGCCAGGCGCAGCTAGACCTGCGGGCAGGCTGAAAACCTCATCCCGCGCGTAAAGGCTCATCTCGGTGCGGGGCGGTAGGCTGCCCTGACGGCCAACAAGGACGCCGTTCACGAAGATCTCGTCTGCTATGAGGGCGTTCTTGTCGCGAAGGCGCAGAGCGAGAGGGCCGGCGGCAACTTCCCTGGTCGGGACGCGCGCACGCACCCAGATAAATCCATCCGAGTCATACGGTGGCACGGGCCAGCGGCCCTGTTGTGCGGCCGGCCATGAGCTGTCGTCAAAATCAGGTGCGGCCCAGCGGGCATCGTCGCCGAAGTGGTAGCGAACCTGGGCGGCTTGCTCCGCGCGCGCAGGCGCGGCTTCAGCGCGTGACCGGGGCGCACAAGCGGCAACAATCAGGAGGAGCGCAATCCAGAGCATGCGCGGCATGCGGGGAAGCATGCACACAGCATACGCACTTTTTGCGGGAGGTCAGGGGCGAATTCTCCTCAGCTGCCAGCAGCCGCCCGTATATCCCTGGCTTCCAGCACGCGCTTTTCACAGCCCCGCTTCGCCACGGCCAGCATGGCCTTCCCAATCTGGCGCGTGGATAGAACCTGATTCGGCAGCGCCCGGCGCAACAGCGGGAACAGCGGCCCGGCCACCTTGTAGAACTTCCGGTACAGGGGCGTCCGGGATTGGATTCCGTCCATTGGCTCAATGAAGCCCGGGCGAAACATGCAGGCCTTCAGCGGCAGGCGCAGCAGGGCGTTCTCCGTGCGTCCCTTTACCCGCGCCCACATGATGCGGCCTTTCTCCGTGCTGTCGGTGCCGGAGCCGGAGACAAATACGAATGTCATGCCGGGATTCAAGCGGCTCAGTGCTTCGGCGGCGGCCAGCGTGTAGTCATAGGTGATGCGCGTGTAGTCGGCTTCCTTCATGCCGCTGGAGGCCACGCCGAGGCAGAAGAAGCAGGCGTCAAGGCCAGCCAGCGCGTCTTCCATTCCTGCGTAGTCGAGCATGTCGCGGTGCACAATCTCGCGCAGCTTCGCGTGGTGCGCGCCGGTCGCGGAGCGGCCCACGCTCACCACGAGCTGCACCTCAGGGTCAAGCAGGCACTCCCGCAGCACACCCTGGCCGATCATTCCCGTCGCGCCAAACAGCAAGACCTTCATTGCGGATGCTCCTCTGTGTTCAGCCTACGCGCAGTCTACGCCAGGCATGCGGTCTCTTTCTGCGGCGAGGCCGGGAAACGATGAGCCCCGCTGATTTATCCTTCCCTCGATGCCGAAGAGTATTTCAGTCGCCATGATCGCCATGAACGAGGAGGCGAACCTGCCCCGCACACTCGAGAGCGTCCGCTGGGCAGACGAGATTATTGTCGTGGATTCAGGCTCAAAGGACCGCACGCTG
>JAJXXG010000982.1 GCA_021781255.1 Acidobacteriota bacterium | reverse complement strand
ATCAGCGTGTGCGCGTCGAAGAAGTTGTTGTACCAGATGCCCAGCAGCCCCAGCAGCACCGGCAGATTGTGCTCAAATGGCGTGTTGTGGAAGTGCACATCCATCGCGCGGAAGCCGGCCAGCATCTCGCGGAAATGCTCCGGCCCGATGGCCAGCATCGTTGAAAGCCCAATCGCCGAGTCCATTGAATAGCGGCCGCCGACCCAATCCCAAAAGCCGAACATGTTCGCCGTGTCGATGCCGAACTTCTCCACCTCCGCCGCATTCGTGGAGACAGCCACGAAGTGCCGCGCCGTGGCCGCATGATGGCCGCCCAGCTTGCCCAGCAGCCATGTCCGCGCAGAGTGCGCGTTGGTCATCGTCTCCAGCGTCGTAAATGTCTTGGACGAAACGATGAACAGTGTCTCTTCGGCATCAAGATCATGCACCGCCTCGGCAAAATCCGTACCGTCCACGTTCGACACAAAGCGAAAATTCATCTCGCGCCTTGAATAGTGCCGCAGCGCCTCATAGGCCATCACCGGACCAAGGTCTGACCCGCCGATGCCAATGTTGATTACGTTGCGGATAGGCTTGCCCGTGTAGCCTTTCCATTCGCCGCTGCGCACGCGCTCGGCGAAAGTGCTCATTCGGTCCAGCACCCCATGCACCTGCGGCACCACATCCTTGCGGTCCACCTTGATGACGATTCCTTTGGGCGCGCGCAGCGCCACATGCAGCACTGCCCGCTTCTCCGTCACATTGATCTTGTCACCGCGGAACATCGCATCCATCCGCTCCCGCAGACCGCTTTCCCCCGCCAGCCGCAGCAGCAGGCGCAGCGTCTCATCGGTGATCCGGTTCTTCGAGTAGTCGAGGAAGAGCCCCGCACCCTCGGCAGTCATCCGCTCGCCACGTTTCGAGTCCTTAGCAAACAGCTCGCGCAGATGCACTTTGCGCATCTGCTTGGCGTGCGCCTGCAGTGCACGCCATGTTTCGCGCCGCGTCAACGGTCGAACGCGTGAAGATTTGCTGGTATTGGCTACCGGAGTATCCATGGGTTTCTCTCCCCTCAAGATATTGAGCGATCACACCCCTTAGATTCCGCAAATGGGGTCGCGGTTCTCACCGACAGAATCATCGCACGCCGCACCCCGGCGGGGCACGTTAGTTGGCCGCCATTCGAGACCATACTGAGCCGCTGGAATTGCCTGTCAGTATACGAGAAAATAGCCGAAACAATCGATTGACTTGAGCACTTCTGGACTGTCATACTCGCTCACTGTCATGAGAAAAGCTTGGATTGCCCTCGTCCTTGTGGCAGCCGCCACCCTCTGCCTCGCCCAATCCCGATTCGTCCACACCGACGGCAAAATCCTTGTCGCGCCGGATGGCAAACCCCTCCTGCTGCGCGGCACCAACCTGGGCAACTGGATGGAGCCCGAAGGCTACATGTTCGGTCTAGAAGGCGGGCCGCAGTCGCCACGCGAAATCGAGGCCTACTTCAACGAGCTCATCGGCCCATCGGCAGCCGCCAAATTCTGGCATCAGTACCGCGAGGCCTACATCACTGAAGCCGACATGCGCTTCCTGCATGAAACCGGCGTCAACTCAGTCCGCATTCCACTCCATTACAAATTCTTTGTGGCTGGCAACGACGAAGGTTTCCAGCTGCTCGACCGAGTCATCGCCTGGGCGCACAAATATGACATTTACGTCATCCTGGACATGCACTGTGCACCCGGCGGCCAGACGGGAACCAACATTGACGACAGCTGGGGCTACCCATGGCTCTACGAATCGCCCGCCGCGCAAGAGCAGCTCATCCGAATCTGGCGCCGCATCGCCGCACATTACGCCAGCAACCCCACCGTGCTTGGCTACGACCTGCTGAACGAGCCCATCCCCAATGTTCCACTTCTTGAGAAGTACAACCCTGACCTTGAACCCATTTACAAGCGCGTCGCCGCGGCCATTCGCCAGGTGGACACGAATCACGTCCTCATCCTCGGCGGCGCGCAGTGGGACTCGAATTTCGCCGTCTTCGGCCCGCCCTTCGACAAGAACGTCATGTACACATTCCACAAATACTGGACACCGCCGACGCAGTCCGTCATTCAGCAGTACCTCGACTACCGAGACCGCTACAAGGTGCCCATCTGGCTTGGTGAGTCTGGCGAGAATACTGACCAGTGGATTGCCGCCTTCCGCCAGGTTCTCGAAAACAATGACGTGGGCTGGGCCTTCTGGCCATACAAGAAGATGGAAGCATCCTCCGCTTTCGTATCGTTCCCCAAACCGGAATATTGGGATGAGATTGTGGCCTTCGCCAAGCTGCGTGGCAGCATGGGCGATGCAGATAAGCTCGTCGCCCAGCGTCCCTCTCTGCAGCACTCACGCATTGCGTTCCAGCAGCTTCTTCAGAACATCCGCCTCGCTCATTGCCGCGTGAATCCCGGCTATCTTGAGGCCCTTGGTCTGAAGGTTCCTTCCTCAAAGGAGCATGCCGGACAATGAGCCTGCAGCGTGCAAAATCAGGTTGCCGAACCGCGCCTGAGATGTACAGTAAACGTATAGTGTCGAACGCAAACGAGATACGTCCATGAGCGAGTCAGACTCGAACAAGGGCAGGAATGAAACAACGCGTCCAGGCGTCTACCAGTCGGTGAGCCTGAAGGAACTGGCGGCCCATCTGGGACTGAATCCCGCCACCGTTTCCGTAGTGTTGAATGACGTTCCCGGCCGCTCCATTCCGCAGGCCACGCGCGACCGCATCAAGGCCGCTGCGCGCGAGTTGAATTATCAGCCCAGCCTGCTTGCGCGCTCTCTGCGCAACCGCCGCACACTCACCATTGGCATTCTCGTTCCTGAACTGGGCGATGGATACCACACGCAGGTGATGAGCGGCATTGGCGATCAGCTCATCAAGGCCGGCTATTTTTACTTCACCGCGCATCATCGCCATAAGCCCAAGCTGGTGGACGACTACACGCGCATGCTCATCGGCCGCGGCGCACAGGGCATCATTGCCATTGACACGCATCTCGAGCACCCGATCCCCGTGCCCGTTGTGGCCGTCGCCGGTCATCAACCCATTGAGGGCATCACCAACGTCCTGCTCGACCACCGCCGCGCCGCCGAGCTCACCATGCATCATCTTTACTCGCTCGGCCATCGCCACATCGCCTTCATGCATGGGCAAAGCTTCAGCTCTGATTCCAACGAGCGTTGGAACGGGCTCGTGGCGGTCGCGCGGGAGCTGGGCATTCAAATTGACCGGGATCTTGTCATTACGCTCGACCGAGACCTGACCACGCCCGAACTTGGTTATCCGGTCGTGCAGCAGCTGGTGGCCACCGGCAAGCCCTTCACGGCCATCGTTGCGTTCAATGACATTTCCGCCATGGGTGCCATCCGCGCGCTGCAGGACTTCAATCTCAGCATTCCCGGCGACGTCTCCGTCATTGGCTTTGACAACATCAAGGCCGCGGCCTACACCCTGCCGCGCCTCACCACCATTAGCCAGCCTCTTGCGGAGATTGGCCGCATCGCCACGCAAACCCTGCTCAATCGTCTCCACGGCACAGCGTACACAAAGGAAGACATCACCGTGGAGCCCGAACTGGTGGTGCGTGAATCCACAGGTCCCGTCAGGGAGTAGGTGCGTGCGGCAGCGCATCTGCGCATTGGCGCATTCCTCGCTTCTGCTGGCGCTGCTGGCTCCGTCCATCGCGGCGGCTCAGCATCACGCTGCCCATCCTGCACATCCAACAGCACGCACGAATACGCCGGCCATTCGCTTTCAGGACATCTATCTCACCTCGAAGATCCACTTCACGCTGCGCAATGACGTGAGCCCGCAGCGCTACACCTTCGAGACCATGACCGGCGGCGTTGCACTGTTCGACTACAACAATGACGGTCTGCTCGACATCTTTTTCGCCAATGGAGCATCCATTCCTTCGCTGGAAAAATCTTCCCCTTCCTACTACAACCGGCTCTATCGCAACAACGGCGACGGAACCTTTACAGATGTGACAAAGCAGGCTGGCCTTGAGGGGCTTGGCTACTCCATGGGTGTTGCCGTCGGCGACTACGACAATGACGGCTATGAAGATCTCTACGTCACCGGCGTGAATCATAACCAGCTCTTCCACAACAATGGTGATGGCACATTCACTGACGTGACCAAACAGGCAGGCGTAGAAGGCACAATCCCCGGCTACGGCAAAGCCTGGGGACAGACTGCAGGATGGATTGACTACAACAACGACGGACACCTCGATCTTTTCGTTGTCAATTACCTCAACTACAACATCCGCACCGCGACGCATTGCGTGCAGAACGGCCATCCCGCCTATTGCTCGCCGGTGGATTTCCTGGGCACGCCCAACATTCTCTATCGCAACAACGGCGATGGAACATTCACCGATGTTTCCGTGCAATCCCACATCGCCCAGTTCGTGGGCAAAGGAATGGGCACTTCCTTCGCGGACTATGACGGTGACGGATATACCGACATTTTCGTCTCGAATGACACCTTCCAAAACTATCTATTGCACAACAACGGCGACGGTACTTTTTCTGAGGTGGGAATGACCGCCGGCGTGGCCTACAACACCTTCGGCAATGTCGTTGCCGGAATGGGCACTGATTTTCGCGATCTGAATAACGATGGCAAGCCCGACATTTTTCAGACGGCGATGTTCGGCGAGGGATTCCCGCTTTACACAAATCAAGGTGGCGGGCAATTTCAGGACGTCACCGGTTCCACGCGCCTGGGTATGCTCACCAGCCGTCTCACCGCTTGGGGGGCAGGCATTTATGACTTCGACAACGACGGCTACAAGGATCTCTTCACTGCGGATTCTGACATTCTGGACAATGCCATGGAGATCGCACACCGTCCTTATGCGTTGCCTGATGGACTTTTCCGCAACCGCGGCAACTTCACCTTTGATGACGTTGCGCAACAGGCAGGCAAGGAATTCTCAGCTCCAGCGCCGCATCGAGGAGCCGCCTTCGGCGACCTGAACAACGATGGGAAAATTGACATCGTTGTCACTGCGCTCAACGGTCCACCTCAAATCCTCATTAACCGCACGGCGAGCACGAATCACTGGATCCTCTTGAACCTCGTCGGCACAAAGTCCAATCGCGATGGTCTGGGCACTCGCATAAAAATCACCACTGCACTGGGATCACAATGGAATCACGCAACCACCTGCGTGGGTTACAACTCTTCAAGTGATAAGCGCGTCCACTTCGGTCTCGGCTCGGCAAAATTGATCAAGACTATCGAGCTCGATTGGCCCAGTGGCATCCACCAAGTGCTCCACGACGTCAAGGCTGACCAGATTCTCACTGTCAAGGAAGGCGCGACGGAGGCGCTCAAGGCTCCAGCTCAGCCGTGATACGCTGCGCTTCTTCGGCCTGCCCGTTGCTCTCCACAAGAGCCGCCAGATCCTTCATCAATGCCGCATTGCCGCGTCCGTAAGCTGCCACAAGCTCTGCCGTCACGTTGGCTCTCTTCGTTTCTCCCAGCCGATACTGAGCATC
>JAJXXG010001103.1 GCA_021781255.1 Acidobacteriota bacterium | reverse complement strand
CGATCTACACGGATGATATCTTTCGCACGCTCAGGTTATCGGAGGATATTTCTTTCTACATCCGCAACTCCAGTGTCACGGATGATCGAGTTGCGCCGGCAGGCAAGTCCGCGATCTACATCCTTGTGCCTGTACCCAACAATGAGAGTGGGATTGACTGGGAGCATGAGAAGGCGCGCTTTCGTGAGATGGTTCTAGACATCATCGCGCGGCGCACTGCAATGGGCGATTTACGACCTCACATCGTGGCCGAGCGTGTAGTGACTCCAGCCGATTGGGAGGATGCAGGCATCTTCTATGGCGCTACATTCAATCTTGCTCACACGATGAATCAGATGCTTTACTTCCGGCCGCACAACCAATTTGAAGAGTTGGATAACTGCTATCTTGTCGGCGGAGGAACGCACCCTGGAAGCGGACTGCCGACGATCTATCAGTCCGGCCTGATTGCCGCCAATCTCATTGGCAGGAAGTATCACGGCGTCTAGGGAGCGCTGTCCGGTCAGGCCGCAGGAAAAAGACGCCGAGGCCAAAGGTCCGGCCCCGGCGCTTGCGAAATAGCCAGTTGCGACGCTTAATTTTCTGAGTCTACATAGTGGCCCACAAGAACGGGATTGCCCGTCATGGGATCCTTCAAGAGGACACCCACTACGCGCACCTTCGCGTTGTCGGCGATGTTGCCGAATCCCGTCCAGCCATCGCGGAACTCTGCATCACCGCCGATGTGGACCGTTACGCTGGAAGGAATTAGCACGCCGGCAAAGCCGTCCACCTTCATCTGGAAGGTGTTGTTGCCGGAGTCCTCACTGCCGGGAACAACCGTGCCGTTGAAGCCCCAGTTGCGAAGTACAACACGATGCACACTCACGCTCTGCGCGTTAGCTGCGCCGCTTGCCGGCCCGCCTACTGCCACATCTTGACCAGGCATAAGCCCACTTGAGTTGAACAGAAATTGAGTGAGCGCATCGTGCATCCAGTAGATGGAGAACTTCTCGGTTCCGGTTAAATCCACGGTTGCAAGCTGGCCAAGCGTCAGCCCGGTTGTCGTTGGCAACAGGCCGCGTACGTACAAGTCAAAGCTGGTCGCGGTTCCGGAGGCCGGAGTCACGTAGGTGACCTGGCCGCTGGCGTAGAAGCCCTGCTGCGAAAGGATTTCCACCTCGTCCGCGTCCAGCGTACCGGCCACCTTGTCGAGCTTGCCGGAAATCTGCACGATGCTGCTGGTGGTCAGACTGCTGAGGCTTGCATCTCCATCCCACTCGGTCTGCCCGCTCACGCTGACGGTAATCTGATCGCCATGCGTACCCTGCACGACAAACGATTGCCCACTGGCGTCTACGCTGACGACGGCCGAGGTGTACTCATCCACGTAGGCCCCGGAGTCATCTACGCCGACGCCGTCCATGGTGAACGTCGGAGTCACGGTTCCGGTGATCTGGTTATTGGCATCCACCTGGATCGATTTAGCCAGGTTGAAGTCCATGTGCAGGCCCACCGGCGCGCCACCGTTGGCCACCACGATGGGATGTGCCAACGTCACGGTTGCGGTCTGCGAGGTTAGCGTGGCGGGCATGGTCTGGATGGTTGGAGCGCCCGTCATCGGCATGTTCAGGTAGCTCAGGGTGGCCGAGGAGCCCAGGGTCACCGTTACGCTGGTGTAGGTGCCTACGGGAACGTTGTTCAGGTCGAGCAGCGTCTGCAGGCCGTTGTAACGCGCGAAGTCAACTGTGGGCGTGCCGCTGATGAGCGGAACACTGTTTCCATTTGCGTCGATGGCATTCACGCTCTGCAATTGCACCATGAAGGATGTAACGCTTGCCATCGGCGCATCGGTGCCTACCACGAAAGCCGGACCTGTGGGAGTGTTGGCGGGTGTTGTCGAACTCATCGATGATCCGTTGCTGCAGCCGGCGACGAGCAGCATGGCGGCGGACATCAGAGTGAGCGAAGATAGGGTGATTTTGTCTTTTGCTCTCAGTCTCATGTTGGACACAACTCCTTTGGCGCGTTCCAAGAGGCCTCCAGGTAACGTCGCTGATAGTTTTTAAGAAACGGCGGTGAGAATCGGACGCAGGGTCATGGGATGCCGTTTGCAAGCATCAACCCGAAGCGCGCAAACAAAGTTGCGGCGGGCCGCAAAGTTTTTAATGAATGCTCTGCGTGCAGGGTCCTCAGTACCGAGAAAGGCCGGTGCAAAGTGCGAGTGGGCCTGGGGGGCTGCCTGCGCTGCAATCAGGCGTCAGTCGAACTTCCTGAGCCACAGATGGCGGAATGAGACCTTGCATGGCGCGCCTTCAATCTGCAGGCCAATGAGGCCGGAGACATTGTTCGACGAGGCTGGATCATCGTCAATGAGCACGGCCATGAGCCTGCCATTGAGGATGTGCAGAATGACGCCGCCGCGTGCGATGATCGTGTACTCATTCCAGGCTCCGTCTTTGACAAAGGCGCCCAGCCGGGTCCGGTCACCGATGACTCCCACCAGTTGCGGAACTTCTCCGGCAAAGCTCTGCACCACCTGGCCACGCCACACGACGATGCCGCGCGATGTGTTCTGCGAGTAGAGCTGACCGCTGTACTCCTTGGCCATGTTGTTGACCGGGTACCAGAAATCAGCCTGCGGACCAATCATCACCCAGCGAGGATCAAGCGGCGGCTCGCCTTTGCCGGCAACTCTGCCCGGAGGAATGCCCGTGCTGCTTCGGTATTGAATGCCGCTGCCGCCGCCCCACTCCACTTTGATTTCCAGCTTGAGGTCAAAGTTTTTCTCCTCAATGCCGTGGTAGACAAGAAATGTATTGCCGGCATTGTGTTCCGGAGTGGAGACGCCGACGATCGCACCGTTGTCCACGCTCCATACTCCGGGGCGACCATCCCATCCGTTGAGAGTCTTGCCATCGAAGATCGATGTGAAGCCGGTGTGATTGGCAAAGTCCATCGGGTCGGGCTCAATGAACCTTCCGTTTCTAAGGCCCACGATATCCGGCTTGACTTGCACAAGGGCGGCGCGATCCGGCTCACTGTTGCTCCCCGGCTGTACCTGTGCCGAGGCGGCCTGTCCCGGGGTCATCAAGAGGAGACTCGCGGCCATGGCCAGGGCTATATCTTGAGCGCGCCCGATCACCTGCATGAGTTGCCTTTCTAAAACAGGCCGATGTAGCCCTCGGGGATGGGTGCGTGCTTCAGCAAGCCGAGCTCTCCGGCCAGCCGCTCGAGCCGTGCGCGCGTGGCCGGCGTGGGCGAAACCAGCGGCAGGCGCACCACGTCGGATGTACGGCCCATCAGGTTCAGCACCGTCTTTACAGGCGCCGGATTCGATTCCCAGAAGTTGGCCTCGAACAGACGTCCATACTGGCGTTCCAGGTCGCGCGCGGTATGCCAATCGTTGCGCAGCGCGGAGCGAATCATGCGGCTCACCTGGGCAGGGGCCTCATTGGCTGCCACACTGATCAGGCCGTGCGCGCCAATTCCGATGGCGGCGAGAGCGAGATTGTCATCGCCGGAAAAGATTTTGAAGTCGTGCGGCAGAGAATGCACCAGCTCGGAGATCTGCGTGAGCTTGCCACTGGCCTCCTTGATGGCCTGGATGTTCGGCGCGGCTTCAGCAAGGCGCAGGACCGTAGCGGGTTCCAGGTTGGCTGCGGTGCGGCCGGGCACATTGTAAAGAGCCACGGGGATAGGCGCCACTGCTTGAGCAAGCGCGAGAAAATGCTGGAACTGGCCCTCCTGCGTGGGCTTGTTGTAGTAGGGATTGGCGGAGAGAATTGCTGCCACTCCACGTACCTGGGACAGCAGCGCAGCCTGGCGCAGGAGAGTGCGTGTGCAGTTATGCGTGCAGCCGGCCCAGACCGGTACCCGCCCAGCCGCTGCGTCCACCACGATGTGAATGGCATGCAGCCATTCGTTTTCATCGAGCGTGGCGGCCTCGCCGGTAGAACCGCAGGCCACCAGGAAGTCGATACCGGAGTCGATCTGCCAGTTCACGAGCGCACGCAGCGCGCTCTCGTCGATTGAATGATTCCGATCGTCCGCCCGGAAAGGCGTGACAATTGCAGTGCCGCAACCCGTGGTTTCCATCACAACGAGTGTATACCGAACCGGTGCGGAAAAAACGGGCGTATTCCGTGGTGGCAATGGCCCGGTTACAGGCCTGCTCCAGGCAGGGCCGGCTTGATTGCAAGAATGGAATCGCGGGTTGTGTTGAAGGCAGACAGCCGCGGCAGCCCCAGCGCGAAGGGACTGATGCGCAGTGCGATACGCAGCACGCGCGGGTCTAGTCTGCGGGCCAGTTGTACGAGGCGAGCAGTTTACCATCGGTTGCAACTAGGAGGATGGCCGCGCGCCCGCTATCGAGCTTGCCGTTGAATGAGCGGCCGCTACGCGCGTCGGCGAAATGCACCGGGGTCTGGCTCGATTCGGATGTGATGACATAGAGCGTGGCTGCGGGTAGCTGCGCAGGAGTGATGAGAATGCCCGGATCGCTGAGCGTAGTTGTGTACGGGGCCGAAACGCCTGCGGTCTGGAGTGCATAACGGTAGACTTCGCCCAGCGCCTGCAGGTTGTCGTTGAGTTCCAGCGGCAGTGCGGAGAAGAGGATTTTGCCTTTGCCAAGAGGCTCTTCAGTCCAGTCTTTTCCTGATGCAAGAATGGCGCGGCTGAGAATGGTCGTTTTTGCGCCGCCAAAGTTGACGGCCAGATCCCCGCCGGGAAAGTGCATCTGCTGGTGTCGAATGGTGAGCGGCTCGGTGGTATAGGCGAGCCCAATCGCGTCGGCGCGTTCCGTTGAGTGGAGGTGCGCATCGGCATCAAACGGCCCGGTGACAAGCAGCACCGCCCCGGCTCTTACGCGGTCTTCAATGGCCATCCATGCGGCGTTCGTGAGCCCCACGGGCGATGGAAGCAGGATAAGTCTGGGCGAGCCGAGAAGCTCGATCTGGTACTCACCAACGGCATAGGCTGAGGCCCGGGCATAACCGTAGAGGGCGCGTACTGCATTCTGTTGCGCTTCAAGGGCGAGCGTGTTGTAGACCGACATTTGCAGAGACTGCGGCAGGACGATGGCAACCTCAGGCAGGGTGAGCCCGGTCGCGTAGGGCGCGGCCTTTTGCGCAAACCCGCCCAGATCGCGCATCCGGTTTTCCCACACCTTGGCGGAGCCGTCGCTACGCTGCATGCCGAAGTCGACTTCGCGCGCCCAGTCCCACTGCATCGCTCCGCTGGAGCCGGCAGCAAAGCCGAGAGCCCACTTGCGCTCCGTGAGATTGAGGCCGGTGAACTCGTCATAACGCCAGGAGCCGTCGGGCGCCCACACGGGCTGATAGCCGGTTTCGCCGGTGATGTTGGGCACGCCGGGGCGCTTGGCCGCGATGGAGTCCCAGAGCAGAGCATCGTCTTGCCAGTAGGTGTGATTGGTGGTGAAGGAGACGCCGGCTCCGCCATAGAACTGGTTCAGGACGCGATCCGTGACGCCGCCTTCGTCCTGGCCCACGTCGATGAGTTGCCTGCTGCCAAGATCTCGCACCAAGCCCACCATTGACCC
>JAJXXG010000158.1 GCA_021781255.1 Acidobacteriota bacterium | reverse complement strand
GCGAGCACGTGCAGGGCGACCCCTACGAGAATGATCCCCGGGTCGTGATGCCGTTTAACGGCTCGTCGGGCTCGGGCGACGTGACGGGCAGCGTGGTTTATGCCAATTACGGGCGGCTGGAAGACTTCAATCAGCTTGCGGCGCAGCACATTGATCTGCACGGCAAGATCGTGATTGTGCGCTACGGAGCCATCTTTCGCGGCGTGAAGGTTTACCTGGCCGAGCAGCGCGGCGCGGCCGGAGTGCTGCTCTACTCTGACCCGCAGGATGACGGCTATTACAAAGGCGATGCCTATCCCATGGGTCCATGGCGGCCTGCCACGGGAGTGCAGCGCGGATCAGTCCAATACCTGTTCAAGTACCCCGGCGACCCGGAGACGCCGGGCGTGGCCTCCACCCCGGAGTTGCCTGCCAGCAGCCGCATCTCTCCGGATGGAAACCAGCCGCACATCATCTCCATCCCCATCAGCTACCAGGATGCCTCGCCGATTCTGCAGGCGCTGAAGGGGCCGGGCGTGCCGCAGGGTTGGCAGGGCGCACTGCCCTTCCGCTATCACATCGGCGGAGACGGCGCCCGCGTCCACCTGGTGTCGCATCAGGATTACCAGCGGCGCACCATCTGGGACGTGATCGGCAAAGTGAAGGGATCCGAGTTCCCCGATGAGTGGGTGATCGCCGGGAACCATCGCGACGCCTGGGTCTACGGCGCAGTGGACCCGAACAGCGGCACCGCCGCCATGCTGGAAGCAGTACACGGCATCGGCGCCCTGCTGCAGCAGGGCTGGCGTCCCCGGCGCACGCTCATCTTCTGCAGCTGGGATGCGGAGGAAGAAGGGCTGATCGGCTCGACCGAGTGGGTGGAGCAGCAGGGCCAGGCCATGGATCATGCCGTTGCCTACTTCAACACGGATGTGGGCGTCGCCGGGCCGGATTTCACGGCCGCCGCCGTGCCCTCGCTCAAACAGTTTGTCCGCGAAGTGACCCAGGCTGTTCCCAGTCCGCTGGGTGGTACGGTCTACCAGGAATGGCGCATCAACCGCAGCAAGAGCGCACACCGTGCCTCCAATGCTCCGGCCCAGCCCGGCGAAGAGGTGCAGGTAAGCGACCTTGGCTCCGGCTCGGACTTTACGCCCTTTCTGCAACATGCGGGCGTGCCCTCCACCGACGTGGGTTCAGAAGGAGACTACGGCGTCTATCACTCCACCTTTGACGATTTTGCGTGGTACACGATGAACGCCGACGCGCACTTCCTCTATTTGCAGCAGATGGCGCGCGTATTCGGGCTGGAGGCGCTGCGCATGGCCGACGCCGACGTGTTGCCCTATGACTACCCGGCATACGCACGCGAGATTGCGTCCTATCTGGACGCGGCCAAACACAAGGCCGCCAACGCGGGAGTCAACTCGCTGGACTTTGCTCCGGCAGAGGCTGCCGCAGCCCGATTTGCCGCCGCGGCGGCCCGGGCGCGTGCCCTTCAGGTGGGTCACCCCAACAACCCTGCCCCGCTGAACCAGATCTTGCGCAAGGTGGAGACGGCGCTGCTGACCCCGGCCGGGTTGCCGAATCGCCCATGGTACAAACACACCATCTATGCACCCGGGGAGTTTACCGGCTACGCGGCAGTGGTGATTCCGGGGGTGAACGAGGCCATTGACGCCGGGGATACCAGCCTGGCGGCACAGCAACTAGCCGTGCTGACCCAGGCACTGGACCGGGCCACGCAAACCCTTGACTCTGCTCACTAAACCGCCTGGCCGCAGGTTCATCCTCCAGGCCGGTATTTTCCGCATGAGGTGTGATTTGCATCACACCTCATGCGTCCGGTGGTTGACCCCGCCCATTTCCCCTCGTATCGTTAAAGGTTGACTATGAAGATCTCATCCAACTCCCTGCGGATCGGAATTGCGGCTGCCATTATTGTGGGCACCATCGGCTGGCTTGCCATCTCCGGCGCTGAGGCCAACAAGAGCTACTACGTCACCATCGCGGAACTTGGCGGCATGGGCAGCAAGGCCTACAAGAGCAATCTGCGCGTGGAGGGCTTTGTGAAGCCGGGCACGATTGAGCAGAGCGGCACGCATGTGACGTTTGTGCTGAACGAGTTTGAGAGCCACTCTCCCAAGGCCGCTTCCGGCCATTCGCTCCGGGTCACCTACAAGGGTTCCGAGCCGCCGCCGGACACCTTCAAGGACGACGCTCAGGCCCTGGCCTTGGGCACTTATGGACAGGACGGTGTCTTCCACGCAACGGAGCTGCAGGCGAAGTGCGCCAGCAAGTACGCGCCCTCGCAGCAGCCCGGCGCGATGCCTGCGCAGTCCAGTGCCGCGCCTGCCAGTCCGCGCGCTGCCGCTGCCGCCCCCGCTCCTCCCTCCGGCAACCCGACCTCGGCCAACTGATCGCATGACCGCATCCGCCCCTGAGGCCGCCAGTCCTGCGCTGTGCGCCTGCCTCGATCAGGTCTCCAAGCTCTTTGGGTCCTTCGCGGCGTTGCGCCAGGTCTCGGTGGATCTGGAACCCGGCCGCTGCTACGTGCTGATTGGCGAGAACGGGGCGGGCAAGTCGACGCTTTTGCGCATTCTGGCCGGACTGCTGCGCCCCAGCCATGGCAAGGTCACCGTCTTCGGCGGCCACGAACCCCACGATGTGCGCGAGCGCATCGGCTACATGAGCCACGCGCCCATGCTCTATGACGAGCTGACGGGGCAGGAGAATCTGCGTTACTTTGCCAGCCTCTACCCCGGCCGCGAGTGCCTTGCGCCCGCCGAGGCCCTGCGCCAGGTGGGCCTGGACCCTGAGCTGACCCGTCCGCTGGGGCAATACTCGCAGGGCATGCGCCAGCGCACGTCGCTGGCCCGCGTGCTGCTGCCGGCTCCGGAGCTGCTGCTGCTCGATGAACCCTTCTCCAACATGGATGTGGAGTCGGTGCGCCAGATGGTCGAGCTGCTGGCGCGCTTCCGCCATGGCAATCGCACCATCGTGATCACCACCCACCAGCGCGAATCGGCCGCGCCGATTGCGGACTGGATACTGGCCCTGCACGCGGGCCGCGTCAAATCCTTTGAGCCGGGGAGCCCCACGCTATGAAGACCAACGGCGCGCGCTTCCTTGAGAATCTGGGCATCGCCTTCGAGCTTCGCGAGTACGAAGTGGACCCCGAAGACCTTTCCGCTATCACCGTGGCCAAAAAGATCGGCATGCCCCCGGAGCAGGTGTTCAAGACCCTGTTGACGACCGGCGGACCCGGCGTACACGTGTTTGCCGTCATTCCCGGAGACGCTGAGCTGGACTTCAAGAAGCTGGCCCGCGCCGCCGGCTTGCGCAAGGCCGAAATGGTGCCGCTCAAAGAGGTGCAGCCTCTCACCGGCTACATTCGCGGCGGCGTCACCGTCTTCGGCGCAAAAAAGCCTTACCCCGTCTTTGTGGATGAGAGCGCGGTTCTTTTCGACAAGATCAGCGTGTCGGCCGGAACGCGTGGAACACAATTGATCCTGAGCCCTGACGACTATCTGCGCGCCGCCGAGGCCCTCGAAGTGCCAGTCCAGACAGCGGATCTGACCAAAGCCACGCCGGAGGGCCACGCCTGATGCCCCGCGCCTTGTGGACTCATCTCGTCAAGGATCTGCGCATTGAGTGGCGCTCGCGCGAGGCCATCAACTCCATGCTCTTCTTCGCGCTGCTGGTGGTGGTGTTGTTTTCCCTGGCCTTTGACCCGCGCGGCTCGTTTGCCCGCGAGATTGCCGGGGGCGTGCTCTCAGTGGCCACCATGTTCGCCTCAGTCAGCGCGCTGAACCAGGCATGGGCACGGGAGATTCGCCACCAGGTGCTGGATGCGCAGCGCATGGCGCCTACACCGGGAGCCGAGCTTTTCCTGGCCAAGGTGCTGGCAAATTTTCTCTTTGTTACGGTGGTGCAGGTTCTGCTGGCCCCGGTTTTTCTGGTGTTTTACAACCTCCAGGTGCAGGGCTCGGCGTGGCAATTGGCGCTGGTGCTGCCGCTGGGCACGTGGGCGCTGGTGGCCAACGGAACATTCTTTGCAGCGCTCTCCATCCGCAGCCGCAACCGCGAACTGCTGCTGCCGCTGATTCTGTTTCCCATCTTCATGCCGGCCCTGCTGGCTATGGTGCTGGCCACGACGTCGATCCTCACCGGCGACAGCGACCCGACGCTGTGGATCAAGCTGCTCCTGGGCTATGACATTATCTTCACCACGGTCAGTCTGCTGCTGTTCGATGTGGTATTTCACGCGGAGTAGGTTGTCTCCCCCGATGGAGACTCCGTCGTAGCCCGCATCGTAAACTGATAGAGTTCCTTCAAGGTTTCCGCATGAAAAAACTAGCCATCGGCCTCTACGCCGCCATCACCGTAGCGCTCATGATCTGGGGTTTCTACCAGGCCATCTACGTCGCTCCTGACGAGCAGACGATGCATGAGGTGCAGCGGATCTTTTACTACCATGTGCCCTCGGCCATGGTAGCCTTCCTGTTTTTCGCCGTCAGCCTTGCCGGCTCCATCGGCTTTCTGTCGTTCCGCAGAAGCCGGCCGGAGTGGGCGCAGATCTCGGACGCCTGGGCGCTGGCCGGTGCTGAAGTCGGCGTGGTGTTCTGCACCGTTGTGCTCATCACTGGGCCCCTGTGGGGCCGCCGCGCCTGGGGCATCTGGTGGACCTGGGATGCGCGCCTGACGACGACCCTTGTGCTGTGGCTGATCTACGTGAGCTACCTGTTGCTGAGGCGTTTTGCCGCCGGGCCGCAGGTGCAGACGCTGGCCGCCGTGCTTGGCATCTTTGGCGCGTTGGACGTACCCATTGTCTACATGTCGAATCGCTGGTGGCGCACTCAACATCCGGCGCCGGTGTTTGGCGGCGGACCCGATTCGGGCATCAAGGACCCGCGCATGCTGGCCGCCTTTGGCTGGAACGTGCTGGCGTGGATGGCCTGGGGCCTGCTGATCCTGTACCTGCGCTTCCACGTTGAGCGCAAACACCAGCAGTACGCCGCTGAAGAAGCCCAGGAAGCCCTGGAAAGCCGCATCTGATTCCGAGCCGCGAACCGACTCCGAGACGAGGAGAAACATGGATCCAGTAGCCGTTCTCGATCACAAATTTGTTGTTGCCGCTTACGTCATTACCTGGGCTCTGCAACTGGGCTATCTGGCCTGGCTGGGGCTGAAGTGGCGGGCGGAAAAACGGAGTTCCGAGCGCAGGGCGCAGCAAGCGCGCTAAGCACCGGCAACAGAACCGGCAGCCGCGCCACCCAAAAAACAAGCAGCGCCGATTTGCGGAAAATGCTCTAGACTTAAGGTTTGAGAGGCCTGAGATGTTAGTCGTAATGAAGGCGCAGGCCACGCCCGAAGAAATTCAGGCAGTCTGCGACCATATCGAACAGTTGGGTTTTCGAGCCCATCCTCTGCCCGGCGCGCAACGCACCGCTATCGGCATCACCGGCAACAAAGGGGAGGTAGACCGCGGCAACCTGGAGGAAATGTCCGGGGTTGCTGAAGTCATCCGCGTCTCCAAGCCCTACAAACTGGCCAGCCGCGACGT
>JAJXXG010000498.1 GCA_021781255.1 Acidobacteriota bacterium | reverse complement strand
TCCCCAGCGTGGCCACGCCCGAGCCCGCCTTCACCAGCAGCCCATCGGCGTGTCCGTGATAGCAGCCTTCGAACTTCACCACAATCTTGCGCCCTGTGGCCGCGCGTGCCAGCCGAATCGCCGACATCGTCGCCTCGGTTCCGGAGCTCACAAAGCGCATTTTTTCAAGCGATGGCATGCACGCCTGGATGCGCTCGGCCAGCTCGGCCTCCGCCGCCGTCGAAGCCCCAAAGCTCGCCGAATCCCGCGCAGCGCGTTGAATCGCCTCAACCACAGGCGGAAACGCGTGCCCTAGAATCATGGGTCCCCAAGAGCCCACGTAGTCCACATAGCGGTTGCCGTCGGCGTCGGTAATCCACGCGCCCTCGGCCCGCGCCACAAACGGCGGCGCGCCGCCCACGGCCTTGAAGGCTCGCACCGGCGAGTTCACCCCGCCCGGGAACACCTGCTCCGCTCGCTCCTGCAGCGCCCGCGACCGCTCATGCTTCAATTTCTGCTTCTCTTTAGTCCCTTGCTTCTCCGTGCCCATGGTGCCTTCAGTATAGTGAGTTGCACGCACCGCGCGGCCCGCATCGCAAGCCAATCCGCGTGCATCCTGAGATTGTGACCGCCTCGTTTCAGCTCGACGGCCGCCTGCTCGTCCTTTATGACGGCTATTGCGGCTTGTGCAACCGTGCCGTCCGCTGGTTCCTGCGCCGCGACCGCCACGACCGCTTTCGTTTTGCACCGGCCTCGTCGCCCGCCGTCTCCGCACTGCTCGCCGAATCTGAAGCCAGTCTCGCCGCGCGCACCATTCTCGTTTTGTGCGACTCCGGACAGCCCGAGCAGCAGCTTTTCGTACGCTCGGAGGCCATCCTGCTCATGCTGGCCGAGCTGCCTCGCCCCTGGCCCGCCGTCGTGCGCGTGCTCCGCCTCATCCCCTGTCCTCTGCGCGACCTTGCGTACGGCTTCATCGCCCGCATCCGTTATCGCCTCTGGGGACGCTACGACGCTTGCCCGTTGCCCTCCGCTGCCGAAAGGGCACACTTCCTCGACTAGCTCGCTCTAGTCCGCCGCTTCCCACACCGCCCCGCGTTCACCCTGTTAAAATCAACCTTTCCGGCCGCGCCCCATCTCAGCCTGAAAGAAAGCCCGCACCGTGCCCGACGCCAAAAAGCCCAAGCCCGTCACCTACGCCGATGCCGGCGTCGACATATCTTCCGGCGATCGCGCCAAGGAGCGCATCAAGTACCTTGCGCAAAAGACCTTCAACCGCAACGTCCTCGGCGGCATCGGCGGCTTTGGCGCGCTCTTCCGGCTCGATCTCCAGCGCTTCAAGAACCCCATTCTCGTCAGCTCGGCAGATGGTGTGGGCACCAAGCTCAAGGTCGCCTTCGAGCTTGGAATGCATACGACCGTCGGCGCAGACCTGGTGAACCACTGCGTGAATGACATTGCCGTGCAGGGCGCAACGCCGCTCTTCTTTCTTGACTACCTTGCCACCGGCCGCCTCGACCCCGCCGTCACTGAAGATGTAGTCACTGGTCTCGCCGAGGCCTGCAAGGCCAACGGCTGCGCGCTTATCGGTGGAGAAACCGCGCAGATGCCCGGCTTCTACTCCGATGGCGAATACGACCTCGCCGGCTTCATCGTCGGCGCGGTGGATCGCGACAAAATGGTCACCGGCGCGGACATCAAACCCGGCGACGTCCTCATCGGCCTGCCCTCCACCGGCCTGCACACCAACGGCTACTCGCTGGCCCGCAAGCTCTTTTTTGAGGTCGCCGGCTACAAGCCCTCGCAGTTTGTCACGGCCATTCATGAGAAGGCCGGCGCGGCCCTCATGAAGACCCACCGCAGCTATCTCCACGTCATCCAGAAGCTCGTCGCCGCGGGCCTCACCACCGGCATGGCTCACATCACCGGCGGCGGCATCACGGAGAATCTGCCGCGCATCCTGCCCAAAGGCACCGCCGCGCAAATCGAAATCGGCTCCTGGCCTGTGCTGCCAATCTTTGAACATCTGCGGGAGCTCGGCCAAGTCTCGCAGGATGAGATGATGCGCACCTTCAACATGGGCATCGGTCTCATCGCCGCCATTCCCGCGGCCAAATTCACGCGCGCCAAGTCGCTGCTCGACCGCGCCGAAGAAAAGTTCCACGTCATCGGCCGCGTGGCAAAAGGCGAGCGCCGGGTGCAGTACACATGAGCACTCCGCTTCGCTTGGGCGTGCTGCTTTCGGGCCGTGGCTCCAACTTCCTCGCCATCGCACGAAACATCGCCTCCGGCAAGCTCCCCGGCGCGGAGATCGCCGTCGTTCTTTCCAACGTTGCTGATGCGCCCGGCATCACCGCCGCGGCAGAAATGGGCCTGCCCCACGCCGTCTTTGTCTCCAAAGGCCGTCTGCGTGCCGACCACGACTCCGACCTCATCGCCTGCCTGCGCGACCACTCGGTGGACCTCGTCATCCTTGCTGGCTACATGCGCCTGCTCTCGCCCGGATTCATCACCGCCTTCCCCAACCGCATCCTCAACATCCATCCCTCGCTGCTGCCAGCCTTTCCCGGCCTCGATGCGCAGCAGCAGGCATTCGACTACGGAGTGAAAGTGGCCGGCTGCACCGTCCACTTTGTCGACGAGCATCTCGACCACGGCGCCATCATCCTGCAGCGTGCAATTCCGGTTTTTGAGGAGGACGATGCACAGTCCCTCGCCGAGCGCATCCTCGCAGAAGAGCACATCGCCTATTCCGAAGCCATCGCCCGGGTCGCCAGCGGACGCTATGAACTGCAAGGCCGCCGCTACGTGCTGCGCGCCGGACGGTAGCACGCATTGTTGCTGCGCTTAAACTCCTCCACGCTTCATGCCTGGCGAAGCGCTCCCGCAATATGCTCCAGGCACTCCTCGGCAATCAGCCGGTAATGCACCTTGTCCCGCGATCGCACCTTCGGGTAGGTCACCGTATCGCAAAAAACTAAATCGATCGAGCCCAGGCTCACAGGCTTTCCCTGCGTGATGAGAACTTCGTTGAACGTATGCTTCACGCCGATGGCGGGTGCAAGCAGGCCTCGCGCTGTACGCAGCAGGCTCTCGCTCACTGATGCAACCGCGACGATGGATGGATTCTCCAATGTGCGGAGGCGCGCGATGTGCCCCGCCGCCGGCGCATAGACGATGCCCACCGCTGGTCGGTCCCTTGGAACCAGCCGTCTTATCTCCTCCACTTGATGATTGGCCACCACAACCTGCGCGCCAATGGTCAGTCCCGGCTCCCGCGCCAACTCTTCCGGCGAACAGCCTTCCACTGAACAATGCAGGCTCTCTTGAATCTCCGCCTCAAGAATCGCGCGCAGACCCGGCTCGTCCTCTACCACCAGCAGATGATCCGGTGGCTGTGCCATCAGGCGTTCGCGGACCCGCTGCCGCAGCGCCTGCAGTGAATAGCCCAAGCTTCTTGCGCGCCCGATGGTTTCATTGATCACATCATCGAGATCCAGTTCATTCAAATCGCGTGGTTCAGCCGGTGCTGCGCCGTTGCCCGTGCCCACCAGCAGGCGGCTGCCGCGGCGGCGCGTGAGCCATCCACGGCGCACCAGATCCTTGTACGCCTCGCTCACCGTGTTGTGATGCACCTTGCTCTGCCGCGCCAGCGCGCGCACGCTGGGCAGCTCCTCGCCTGCCTGCAGTTGTCCCGTTGTAATCAGGAACACAATCTGCTCGGCGAGTTGCTGCCGCAGGGGCACGTCACTTTTCTTGCTCAGCACGATCTGCATTGATCTTCCTTGTCTTCACAGCCGCTGCATCGTCCCGCTCAAAGCCTACAACGCTTCGCGCATGGACGGCGATTCATGCATGGATGTGACAGTCGAAGGAACTGTCACCCAGCCGCTGGTTCCTGCCTCAACCTGAACCTACACTCCTTGCATCGATGGTTTCGTTGCCAGGGAGGCCGCATGATACCGCTTGCACTTATTCTTGCCGCAACAATTCTCTTCTTTGTCGCTGAGCGCATTCTGCCCGGACGCGAATTGCCGGAAGCGCCCGGCTGGTATCTGCGCGCGGCCTTCCTCAATCTCTGCCAGGTGGGCATGGTTCTCCTCGCTGGTGTCGCCTGGGACCGCTGGTTCCAAGCCTGGTCTCTCTTTCACATCGCAAAAGCCATGCTGCCCGTCCTGCAGGGCTTCGCCGGATGGTTCATTGGCACATTCGTCTTCTACTGGTGGCACCGCGCCCGCCATGACGTGAAGTTTCTCTGGCGCGTATTCCATCAGGTGCATCACAGCCCCTCGCGAATCGAAATCCTCACTGCCTTCTACAAGCATCCGGTCGAGATCGCAGCCGATTCCATGCTTGCCAATGCACTCATGTACGTGTTTCTGGGTGCGTCGCCTGCCGCGGGAGCATGGTTCAGCGTCTTTGCCGTGCTGGGTGAGTATTTCTACCACAGCAATCTGCGCACGCCGCACTGGGTCGGCTATTTCCTGCAGCGGCCTGAGCATCACTCCGTCCACCATCAGCTCGACCTCCACAGCTTCAATTACGGAGACATCACCTGGTGGGATCGCCTCTTCGGCACTTTTCGCGAGGCTGAAGATTTCGCTCCGCAATGCGGCTTTCCAGCCGGCCATGAGCGAAAGCTCGGAGGAATGCTCTTGTTCCGCGACGAGTACTGAATCGCCACGGCAATCGCAAGGCAATCAGCGCTTTCTCTTCACCCATCCACAAGAAGGAGGTTTCAAATTCCCATGAACGACGAAAATCTTCAGCGTCCATCTTTTCCTGCATCTTCGCCCTCTTCCGGCCCAGACGAAATTCTTCGCGCACAGCAGGGCAAACAGGTCCACAATACTTCAGTGGACCGGGACGAACGCATTGCCGAGTTCATCCAGAAGGCGCTGGACGCCGGCATTCCCATCGCATCGCTGGTTGGCCTGCTCACCGCCAACGGCTGGACCGAAAAGGAAGCCTACGCCGCTCTGGCTCAGCACTACCAGCGCTCCACGGGAATTGAAATTCCTCGCCGCCCCGGCAGCGGAGCCTCAGCCCGCGACGCCTTCTTTTATCTGCTGATTTTCTCCACACTCGCCGTCTGGACGCTTTCTCTCGGCTCGCTTGCCTTCACGCTCATTGACCGCTGGTTCACTGACCCCCTCTTCCGCGGCTACGGCGAGTCCTTCAACTCGTACGCCGTTGCCACTTCACTCGCTGCGCTCCTTGTTTCATACCCGCTCTATCTGTTCCTCACGCGCGTCGTGCTTCGAGAAGCCGTTGCAGACCCTGACAAACTCGATTCCGGCGTCCGCAAGTGGCTCACTTATCTTGCGCTGGTCATCGCGGCATCAGTCTTCATGGGCGACCTCATCACCGCGCTTGCCTTTCTGCTGCGCGGCGAGCTCACCTCACGCTTCCTCGCCAAGAGCTTCGTGGTCCTCGCACTCTCCAGCGGCGTCCTCTGGTACTACTTCAGCGGTCTGCGCAAGACCGAGGCCGTCGCCTCACGCTTCAGCCGCGATCGAGTCATGGCCGTGGTCAGCAGCGCCGTCGTTGTCCTTATGCTTGTCCTCGGATTCATCCA
>JAJXXG010000780.1 GCA_021781255.1 Acidobacteriota bacterium | reverse complement strand
CCGCAAGATGCACATCCCTGACGATCCGCTCTATTACGAGAAGTACTACTTCACGCCGGGCGATCTGGGCTTTCAGGCCGTGGATACGGCTGCCGGCCGCGTGGGCACGCTGGTCTGCTGGGACCAGTGGTATCCCGAAGCCGCGCGCCTCACTGCCATGCAGGGCGCCGAGGTGCTTTTCTATCCCACGGCCATTGGCTGGCACCCGGCAGAGAAGGACGAGTTTGGCGCCGCGCAGTTTGACGCGTGGCGGACCATCCAGCGTTCTCATGCCATCGCCAACGGCGTCTACGTTGCGGCCGTCAACCGCGTCGGCTTGGAGCATGGCGATGTGCTGGGCAATCGCGCCGCCGGGCCGGGAATTGAATTCTGGGGCGGCAGTTTTTTGGCCGATCCCTTCGGCCGCGTCATCGCCACGG
Source organism: Acidobacteriota bacterium (assembly GCA_021781255.1). The sequence goes on along the minus strand of JAJXXG010000780.1, from coordinate 5,135 downwards.
CCGGACACGATGCAGAAGAGATCGTGCTGGGCGAGATAGACTGCGCACTGATTGAGGAAACGCGCCGCAATTGGCCCTTTCTGCGCGACCGCCGCGTGGATGCCTATGCGCCCATCACGCAGCGATTTCTCGACCCCGCGCACGCCCGCGCCGGGCACAAAGAGAACAAATAGGGGCGCCCCAGGTCTCGATTTTTTGACCTGGGAGACCACGCGAAGGATTTGAGCCTTGAACGAAGCGAAGAAAACGCCGCGCGCCCTCGGCTACCGCATGCCCGCCGAGTGGGAGCCGCACGAGGCCACATGGCTGGCCTGGCCGCGCAATCCCAAAGACTGGCCCGGCAAGTTTTCGTCCATTCCCTGGCTCTACGCCGAAATCGTCCGCCTGCTCGCCGCGCGCGAGCGGGTGCATCTGATCGTTGAGAACGCCACGATGCAGCAGCGCGTAACAGGAATGCTGGAGCGAGCCTGCGCAAATCTCGATCAGGTGAGCTTTCATCGTTGGCCCACCGATCGCAGCTGGACGCGCGATACCGGGCCGATCTTCGTGAAGAACACAGCGGGACAGCTCGGCCTCACCCATTGGAAATTCAACGGATGGGCCAAGTACGACGACTGGCATTTCGACGCCCAGTTGCCAGGCCGGGTGCAAAAGCTGCTTGGCTGCCCGCATTGGCAGCCGCTCGCCCCAGGCGAGAAGAGCGCGAAGCGCTGCCGCATTGTCCTCGAAGGCGGATCGATCGACGTGAATGGCGCGGGGTCTTTGCTCACCACTGAAGAATGCCTGTTGAGCGAGGTGCAGCAGCGCAATCCCGGCGTGAGCCGCGAGCAACTGGAGCAGTGCTTCTCGAATTTTCTCGGCGTCGATCAGGTCATTTGGCTGGGCCGCGGCATCGCCGGAGACGACACCCACGGCCATATCGACGATATCGCCCGCTTCGTCTCGCCAACAACCATCATCGCCGCCGTCGAGCCCAACACAAGCGACCCCAACCACGCGCCGCTGGCCGAAAATCTTGCGCGGCTCAAAGTCGCGCGTACACCTGGCGGCAAACAGTTCGCCGCCGTCGAGCTGCCCTTGCCGCGTCCGGTCGTTTTCCGCGGCCAGCGCCTTCCGGCCAGCTACGCGAACTTCTACATCGCCAACGGCCTCGTTCTGGTTCCCACCTTCCACGATCCCAACGACCGCGTCGCGCTCAACATTTTGGCCGAAGTCTTCCCGGACCGCGAGGTCATCGGCGTCCACTCGGTCGATCTCATCTGGGGCCTGGGCGCGCTGCACTGCATGACGCAGCAGCAGCCCGCGGCAGTAGCATCGAATCCATGACCAACGATCGCCAAGCCATGGAAGCCGCGCTCGCCGAAGCTCGCCTGGCCGGAGAAGCCGGCGATGTCCCTATTGGTGCCGTCGTGGTTTACGAAGGCGAAATCCTCGCGCGCGGCCAGAACCGCGTGCTGCGCGATGTTGACCCCACGGCGCACGCCGAGATCGTGGCCCTCCGCGCGGCCGCCGCGGCTCTCGGCAACTATCGCCTGGCGGGATGCACGCTCTATGTAACGCTTGAACCCTGCGCCATGTGCGCCGGAGCCATGATTCACGCTCGCGTCGACAGATTGGTTTTCGCCGCCGCCGATCCCAAGGCCGGCGCCTGCGGTTCGGTTCTCTCCGTACTCAACCACCCGCAGCTCAACCACCAGATGCAGGTGGGGCAGGGAATCGCCGCCGAAGAATCCGCCGAGCTGCTGCGCAGCTTTTTCCGCGAGCGGCGGTAATGCCTGCATTGAGCAGCAAGCATGCAAGGCCACCAATCCGCCAGCTCGCCAATTCGCGAACAGGCGCGCAGCGCCGCCATCTCGCTAAATTCTGGTCAGCTTTTTGATCCGCTCGGCCTGCATTGGCCACGTCGCCGCCAGCTCCGCGTAACCTCCGCTGCGGTAATCGGCAAAATCGAAGCCCGGCGTCACGGTGCAGCCGAAGAGCGCCAGCTTGCCGCCCTCTACGAGCCGCTCGCCCTGCCACACACCGGCCGGAACCAGGATTTGCGGCTGCTGACCTTTCTCCAAATCCGCTCCCAGAGTTAGAACAGCGGAGCGCCCGTCGGGGAAAAGCAGCAGCATCTCCACCGGATCGCCGAGATAGAAGTGAAAAATCTCGTCAGAGGCGACCATGTGCATCTCAGAGAAGGTTCCCTCTTCGAGCAGGTAATAGATCGCCGTACCGTAAGGACGCACGCCGCGCAGCAAAGCCACGCTGACTTCCGATGTATAGGTGCGGCGGTACCAGCCGCCCTCTACCGGGTGCGGCTCAAGCTTTAAGAGCGACTTGATCTCGTCAGCGGTCACGGGGGCCTTCATGGGTTCGATGCTAGCGCAAAATTGCTCGTGCCCGTTTTTACAGCTTCGGGCCACAGGGGGGAGTGTGAGCCCGATCACAGCCGCACCGCTTCAGGAAAGCAAAAATAGGTCTATGAACGTGCAGGTTTATTCGACCACCTGGTGCCGGGATTGCCGCGCCGCCAAGCAGTTTCTTGACACGCACGGCGTGCCGTACACAGAAATTGATATTGATGCCGATCCCGCTGCTTCCGCCGAGGTCATCAGCCGCGTAGGCAAGCGCGCCATTCCGCAGCTGGTCATCGATGGCGAGTGGTTCCAGCCCTACAAACCCGGCCGCGGGCTGCTCTATGATGAACTCTACCACCGCCTGCAAATCCCTCGCGCCGTAACAGGTTAGCCTCGTACAATTTATATTGCGTAAGCCGAGCGAAGAAGCCCGTAGCCGGTAGCCTGTTACTTTTGGCTGCTTGCGGCTCGCGGTAGTGCGATCTTCTTTGCTGCCGGTTGCGAGCTACTGGCTACACGCTCATTCAAGGAGCTGAAATTGATCGAACGCTATACGCGCCCGGCGATGGGCCGCATCTGGACGGATGAGAACAAATACCGCTGCTGGCTCCAGGTAGAGTCGGCCGCGAGCAACGTGCTGGCCGAAGACGGCGTGATTCCGGCCGCTGCGGCCGAGGCGATTGCCACCAAGGCGACGGTTTCGGCGGCGCGCGTCGCCGAGATCGAGGCCGAAGTGAAGCATGACGTGATCGCTTTCACGACCGCAGTGGCCGAGAGCTTGAAAAACCAGGGCCTCGACGCCGAGTCGCGCTGGCTGCACTACGGCCTCACGTCGAACGATGTTGTTGACACCGCGCAGGCGCTGCAAATCAAAGAGGCCTCGGCGCTGATCCGCGAGGGAATTAAGGCGTTTCTGGCCGTGCTGAAGCGCCGCGCCCTCGAGTTCAAGCGCACCCCCACCATCGGCCGCACCCATGGCATTCACGCCGAGCCCACTACCTTCGGCCTCAAGCTGCTCAACTGGTACGCCGAGATGGAGCGCAATGCAATCCGTTTTGACGCGGCAGCCGAGGACATGCGCATCGGCAAGCTCTCCGGCGCGGTGGGCACCTTCGGGCATCTCAAGCCGGAGCACGAAGAACGCATCTGCGCGCGGCTCGGCCTCAGGCCCGCGCTCGTGGCTACGCAGGTCATCCAGCGCGACCGCCATGCTGCCTACATCTCTGCGCTGGCCATCCTCGGCAGTACTCTGGATAAAATTGCCGTCGAGGTGCGTCACCTGCAGCGCACCGAAGTGCGCGAGGCGCAGGAGTACTTCAGCGAGAAGCAAAAAGGCTCCTCGGCCATGCCGCACAAGAAGAATCCCATTACTTCAGAGCAGATCAGCGGCCTGGCGCGCGTGCTGCGCGGCAATGCGCAGGCGGCCATGGAGAACATTCCACTGTGGCACGAGCGCGACATTTCTCATTCTTCCGTGGAGCGCGTGATCTTTCCCGACTCGACCATCCTGGTGGATTATCTGCTGTCCAAAACGACAGACCTCATCGACCGGCTTCTGGTTTATCCCGAGCGCATGAAGAAGAATCTCGAATCCACTGGCGGATTAATTTTTTCGGGGCAATTGCTGCTCGACCTGGCCGAAGCCGGCATGTTGCGCGAAGACGCCTACCGGCTGGTGCAGTCGCACGCCATGCGCGCCTGGAAGGAAGACTTGAACTTTCGTGAGGAAGTAGCGCGCGATCCGGCGATCACGAAGCTGCTTTCGCCAGAGAAGCTGGCGCGGACGTTTGATTACGAGCGGCAACTGGGGAATGTGGATGCGATCTTTGAGAGGGTTTTGGGGGAATAGAACAGAATTGGACTCGAGGTCTCCCGAGTCTCAAATGCGGGACCTGGAGCACCCGGCCTATTGAACAAAATTGGTTAAGCGGTCATGGACATCCCGATCACTCTTCGATTTTTCGAGAAACTGAACCTCTTCCTTGAAGTTAGGAGGATAGACGGTGAGGAGCGCCCCCAATGGAAAACCGAGAAGAGCATCCTGTCTTGGGCTGCCAATCCTTTGCATCATAGGCATCTGCATACGCCATTGACAATTCAGATGGCTCTGGAACACGAAGAAATCACCGGCATCGCGCGAACGGACCCGAATAACAACGATCTGGATATTCGCCTATGTTTTGGAAACTTAGTCATGCGCGATTTAGCAACATGGGACCACCCCGAGACCAGTATCCGCTTTACGAGGAGCGGGTTTGTTGTCGGAGAAATCCTCAACGATATCAACAGAAATCCCCGGAAGAAATACTACTATTACTTTTTCTATGGATTGTCCTGGCTGATTTTTTTGGCTGGGGCGACGATTGTCATTGCGGGAGCGATCAAAGCAATTTTTCCGTTCCTGCATGTTTGCTGGGGCATTATTCACCTTGTATGGGGCAGTTTTACGGAGGTTTTGGGGCATCTCTGCAAAATGCTTCGGGGGCTTGTCGGTAACTTTAGCTAGTCGCGGTGTACATTTCGCAATCGGGAGCTCAATGAATCTCACCCTCGCCATCACCGGAGCCACGGGCGTGATTCTCGGCCGCGAGCTGCTGCACGTTTGGCCCCAACGAAATCGCCCTCCTCGCAACCGCCGTGCGCGTCGGCACAGGACCGCGCCGTAGGCGCAAAGTTCATTAGCCCCGCGCTTCACAGTCTGTTACGAAACTCGTCGGCGGCGAGCAAAAGCGTGGCAAGATGGGGTTATGGGCTATATCCAGGGCGAGGCGCGCAATCAGCAGTCGCTGTTTC
>JAJXXG010000942.1 GCA_021781255.1 Acidobacteriota bacterium | reverse complement strand
CGCTGGGTGCGCGGCTGCGAACGCGGATGGTGCTGGGCGCGGTCATTATTGCGCTGACGCCGGCAGTGTTCATGTTCCTGTTCAGCTTCCAACTGATGAACCGCTCGATTGACCGATGGTTTTCTCCAAACACGACGGAGTTGCACGAGGACTCGACGCGGGTTGTGCTGGAGCTGGCGCAGTATGTGACGAACAATGCGCGCGTGGAGGCGGAATCAATTGCGGCGTCGAGCGCGACAAGCCCGGATGCGGCGGGGCTGAGTCGGCTACTGGACGCGCACCGAATCACGCTGACGAGTGGCTTTGTGATGGTCTTCGACAAGAAGCAGCGCCTGATTGTGAGCTACCAGTCGCCGCCTGAACAGAGTCCGGCAACGCTGATGACCTGGATGAACGGCGAGGAGCGCGGGACGCCGGTTCCCTTGAGTGGACCGCTTTCCACCGTGGTGCTTTCGACGGCGCAGCACACGGGGCAGCCCGTGCTGCGCGTAAGGCAACAGGAGTATGCCCTGGGGATGGCGAAGGCGACCGGTGGCCGGGAAGTGGTGGTGGCGCTGCCGATGCCGCAGGGATTGAGCCAGACGACGGCGCGAATCCGCTCCGGTGCGGATGAATACTGGCAACTTTTCCGGACGCGTCACCAGGTACGTGCCACGTTTGTGCTGATGCTACTGCTGATTACTGTGGTGGTGTTCTTCTCAAGCGTGTGGCTTGCGCTGTTCCTATCGAAGCAGATTACACGGCCGGTGGCGGCGCTGGCTGACGCAATGGATGAGATTGCTGCGGGGAAGTATGACCATCGCGTGCAACTGGTGAGCAGCGGCGAAATGGGCGAACTGGTGGAGTCGTTCAACCACATGGCTGGGGACCTGGAGGCGAGCCGGCAGATGGCGGAGCGGTCTGCGGCGCAACTTTCGGCGGCGAACCAGGCGAATGAGGCACGGCGGCGGGAACTTGAAACGATTGTGGAAACAATTCCGAGCGGCATGGTGACGCTGGATGGAACGGGCACGGTGCTACAGGCCAATCGCGCGTTTGGCGTTTTGCTGGGCGGTGGGGAGACGGGCAATTTGCGCGGGAAGAAGCTGGAGGCGCTGCTTCCTCCGGAGTCCGTGGAAGACTTTGTGGGAGTGATTCGGCGAGGACGACGGATGGGGGCGGCATCCACGGAGATTGAAGTGCGCACCGGCGGACGCACGATGCACCTGGCCGTAACGAGCGCACGGCTGGAATTGGGTGAAGGCCAAACAGGGACTGTGCTGGTGGTGGAAGACACCTCAGAGTTGCTGCGTGCGCAGCGGCAGGTGGCGTGGAAGGAAGTGGCACAGCGCGTGGCTCACGAGATCAAGAATCCGTTGACGCCGATTGCGCTTTCCGCCGAAAGAATCAAGCGGCATTTGGACCGGGGACAGAGCGGAGGGCAGCCGGAGTCAGCATCCATCATTCGCAAATGCAGCGAGGTGATTCTGAGCTGTGTGACGACGCTACGAACATTAGTGGACCAATTCTCGGCGCTGGCGCAGTTTCCGGCACCACAGCCGCGCGCATGCGACATGAACCAGGTTGCGGAAGAAGCGCTGGCGCTGTTCGCAGGCAGGCTGGAAGGGATCGTGGTAAGGCGGTCGCTGGAGGCGGGGTTGCCACAGGTGCTGGCGGATCCGGAGGCGATGCGGCGCGCGCTGGCGAATCTGATTGATAATGCAGCGGAGGCGATGCAGGGAAGCCTGCTGCGCGTGCTGAGTGTGACAAGCGGCGTGAGCGAGGATGGTGGAGCGGTGGAAGTTGTGGTGGCCGATACGGGACACGGATTGACAGACGAGATTCGCGAGCGGCTTTTTTTGCCGTTTTATTCGACCAAGCGCAGAGGCACGGGCCTGGGGCTTTCGATTGCGGCGAAGATTGTGCAGGAGCATGGAGGATCAATTCGCGCGGAGAGTAACAGCCCGAAGGGCGCGCGATTTGTTGTGCGTGTGCCGCTGATGGAGCAATCACCGAGCGGCGTACCGGATGAGGTAACTTCTACTCCGGTGACGGAGGCGCGGCCATGAATCACATTCTTGTGGTGGACGACGAGACAGAGATTCGGACGTCACTTGAGGAGATTCTGCGCGAGGAAGGCTACGGCGTGGCGACGGCGGCGACGGCAGCCGAGGCGATGGTGCTGGTGGAGGACGCACCCTATGACGTGGTGCTTCTGGATATCTGGCTGCCAGACCGCGATGGGCTGGAAGTGCTGGCGGAGATTCACGCGCAGGCAGCCGACACCCGGCCGGAAGTGGTGATCATCAGCGGCCACGGGAAGATTGAGACGGCGGTGAAAGCGACGAAGCTGGGCGCCTTTGATTTTCTTGAGAAGCCACTTTCACTGGAGCGGACGCTGATTGTGCTGAAGAACGCAGTGGAGGCGCGGCGGCTGCGCACGGAGAATCTGGAGTTTAAGCGGCAGTTCAGCGTGAACTCAGTGCTGACGGGCGAAAGTGTCCCGGTGAAAGCCCTGCGGCAGCAGATCAAGCTGATGGCGCCGACGAATGGGCGGGTGCTGATTTATGGCGAGTCGGGTACAGGCAAGGAGTTGATTGCGCGTGCGATTCATGCGGAGAGCCAGCGGCGCGACCGGGTATTCGTGGAGCTGAACTGCGCGGCGATTCCGGAAGCGCACATTGAGGCGGAACTTTTCGGCTATCGGCACGGGGCGCGGCCGGGAGGACCGCCGGAGCAGCGTGGGACGCTGGAAAGGGCTGACGGAGGATCGCTGTTTCTGGACGAAGTGGGCGACATGAGCCTGAAGACACAGGCAAAGATGCTCTCCGCGCTGGACGATCAGATGTTTACTCCGGTGGGCGGCGCGCAGCCGCTGCGCGTGGATGTGCGGCTGATAGCCTCAACGAACAAGGACCTGGAAGAAGAGATTGCGAAGGGAAATTTTCGCGAGGATTTGTTTTACCGGCTGAATGTGGTTCCGTTTTTTGTGCCGCCTCTGCGCGACCGTAGGCAGGATATTCCTCCGCTGGCGCGAGAGTTTCTGGCAGAGTTCGGAAGGCAATACGGCCGTCCGCGAATGGAGATCAGCGAGGATGCGCTGGAGGTGCTGGAACAGTACCACTGGCCGGGGAATGTGCGCGAGCTGAAGAACGTGATTGAGCGGGTGCTGATTCTGAATCCGCGGGCACTGCGGATTGAGCGCAAGCATCTGCCGCCGCTGATGCATAAGGCTGGCAAGGGAGGCGCGGAGGACTTCAGCACGCTGCAGCAGGCACGCGACGCTTATGAGCGGGAATACATCCTGAAGAAGATTGAAGAGGCGCGGAATAACATAAGCCGGGCCGCAGAGTTGTTGGGGCTGGAGCGGAGCCATCTCTACCGGAAGATGAAGGCGCTTGGAATTACGGTGCGGGAGTAGGCGGCCTTACTGAATGGGCGAGAGCGAGCCGGGATTGTCGCCGCGCGTGGGATCGACGCTGAAGTCCCAGACTGCCTGATTGATTTCAGTGGGTGAGAGGATTTCGACGAGGGCATACTCGCCGATGAGGAGCTTTTGCTGCGGCGTGATTTTGAGCCAGTGTCCGCCGGGCATGCTCTCGACCTTGGCCGGAATGACGTTTTCGCTTTGCGTAGCCTTGCCCATCAAGTTGACATGAATTGCGCCGACGAGGCGGACGGCGCGTCGCTCATCGAGATGGACGATGGCGAAACCGGAGGACGCCGAGTGTGCGCCTTGGGGCGCGCTAGCCACAGAGTCCTTATCAGTTTTTACAGTGAATGCACTGACGTCAGATGGAACGGTGGAGTCTCCGCTGTCGAGCGAGATGTAAAGCACTGGATCGTTGACGTGAAGATGGACGCGTGCGTGGGCACCGTCGAGCACAAGGTCAGCGCGCTGGCCAGCCAAGGGGTTGAGCATGTTAAGGCCGTGATGCGAGCGGTTGTGCATGTTGAGGGTGCTGGATGGAACGGGTACAAGCTCAGGTGTGCCGCGATAGGTGTCTAGGATGAAGACGCCGTCCTGGTCGGGGAGCTCAAGGCCTTTGGCGACCATGGGCATGCGGGCGAGTTCGTCAGCGCGCTCGGCTTGCTCCTCCTTGTCGAGCTTGGCGGCCTCCTTCATGGCGGGCGAGTCGGGCGCGTAGGGACCGGCGTGGTCCTTGTTCCACTTGCGCGTGGCATCCCAGTCGACGAGGCTCTCGGGAATTTCCTCCCAGTCGCCGCGATCGAGCGAAAGAAAGCGGACCCTGTCGCCGACAATCTGATAGGTGCGGCACATCTGGTAGGAGCCGTCTTTGAGAATGAGGCGATGGTTAGCGCCGGTGTTAGGGATGCCCGGGCTGAGTGGTAAAGGCTTGCCGTGCTGGCTCTGGTTCGACGGGGGCTGTGGTGGAACGGGCAGGTAAACAGGCTTTTGATCTGAGCCAGATTGCGGGGAAGATGGACCTGGATCGTCAGGGCCAGACTGCGCGCACACGACAGGTGCGATGCAGGCAAGGAGTACCAGCGCGAGAGAACTGACTGAAAGCCGCCGGAGCTTCATGGTTCCACAATTTTAGACGCGCGGCGCGGCAGCGGGTTTTTTGGAGTTCGGTGCTATTGCGCGCCGAAGTGCTTTGAAGGCAAGCGAAAGCGAGTATCCTGAGAGAAGGAGATCCCTGTTTTGTTCTTCCACCGGCGCAAATGGAATGGCGACAGACCCGGCCCGCAGTCCCGCGGTGTTGTGGCGGTTGCGATTCTGTGCCTGGCGCTGCTGGCGCTGTTGACGGTGGCGCAGGCGGTACATACGCACCCGAACCCGACGGTGGCGGACCACTGCCCGTTGTGCATCTCGATGCACACGGTGGTGCCGACGGCGGTTACGGCGGTTGCGCTTGTGTTGGTGCAGATGGCGCAGGCACCCGCGGTGCCGGGTGTGCGGACGGTAAGCCGCCTGATGCATCCGGATCTCTATACACGCCCCCCTCCGATGGGCTGCTAAATCCTTCCATTCGCAATTGCTGATTCCGAAACGTGAGGCGCGGTGCATCTGCTGGATGCGTCAGCTGCTTTGCATCTGGAATCGACCAGCAGCAGGCGCGATTGGAGAGGGTGCAAAGGACCGTATTCAAGTCGCCGGGCTTTGAGCTTTGGCGGGTCTTTCCCTTTCAACCCCTATATCGGAGGTTTCCATGCCGTTTCTTCGCGGCACAATGTTTCGTCTTTTATCTTTCCTTCTTGTGGCTGGTGTTGCGGCAGGAGCCGCGGCGCAGACCGGCAACACAGGTCCGGTGGGTGGGACAGTGACCGACCCAACCGGCGCGGTGATTCCGGGCGCGACGATTCACCTGAGCAATGCCATTAGCGGATTGAGCCGCACGACAACAGCGGACAGCACAGGAATGTTCACGTTTGACAATGTGCCGTTCAACAACTATGAGCTGACGGCGACGGCGAGTGGGTTCTCGCGCATGCAGCAGAGTCTTGTGCTCTCGTCGCCGGTGGGCGTAACGGTGAACCTTGTGCTGAAGATTGAGGGTGCAGCTTCCACGGTGACGGTGCAGGCAGCGGGTGACCTGATAGAGGATGATCCGAC
>JAJXXG010000959.1 GCA_021781255.1 Acidobacteriota bacterium | reverse complement strand
TTTTCTTCGGTAAGGGTTCCCTGGCCGCGCAGGTTCTTGAAGGCGCGCTGCAGTTTGTCTGTAAGGTTTTCAAACATAGGTCAACTACAAGTGTATCGAATGCGGCGGTCTTATTCCGTGGGCGCGATGAGGTACTGCTCGAGCTTGCCGTCGGGGTAGGTGTAAGTGGTGAGGCGAAGGGTCTGGCCGGGGTAGACGATGTTGAAGGAGCGGAAGGTCATGCCGCCGCGGAGGGATTCGCCGGTCTGGCGCAAGGAGAGCGGCTCACCAAGTGGTGCGAGGCTGTGCTGGTAGTCGGCGATGGCCTGCGCAGTGAAATAGCCGTTGAGATTCGGCGCGAGCAGGGCGCGGTCGATGTGGCCGTGTTGCAGGCCGCGGTAGATTTCGAGAGCCTGCTGCTCGGCTGGATTGAGAGGGAAGCCTGCGACGACGGGCGCGGCAAGATGCGCGATGGTGAGTGCTGCGCTGTTGGCGTCCTGATTGGTGAGGACGACGACGGCGGTGCCGTGATTGACGTAAACGACATTATCGGAAACGAAGCCGGCGGCCTCGCCTGAGTGCTCGATGGATAGATGGCCGTTGGTGTCGATGACCTGGACGCCGAGGCCATACCTGGAGTTTTTGCCGTCGGTGAGCAGGACGGGCGTGAACATTTCCTTGTAACTGGCGGGGCTGAGGATGGAGCGGTCCATGAGACTGATGTCCCAGAGGGCGAGGTCGTGTGCAGTCATGGCGAGCTCGCCGGCGGCGAACATCCATCCGTGTCCCTCGCCTGGTGCGACGCGCAGAGGTCCAAGAGCGTGACGGTAGTAGGAGGTGGCGTCAGCGTGGGTGAGGTAGTTCTGGTCGATGTTCCAGACGGAGCGCATGTTGAGCGGGTGGAAAATATGCTCGCTGAGGAATTGCATGAGCGGCTGGCCGGAGACCTTTTCGACGATTTTTCCGGCGATGACGAAGTTGGTGTTGGAGTATTGCCACTGCGTTCCGGGAGTGAAGTCGAGCGGCTTTTTGGCCCATGTGTCGAGGATGTGCTGCGCGGTGGTGGGCTTCAGCATGGGCTTCATGTCGTAGTCCTCAGGCCAGTAATCCTGGTAGCCGGAGGTGTGGGAGAGGATTTCGCGGATGGTGACGTGATCGCCGTCTGTTAGACCGGGAACGTATTTGCCGACGGGATCGTTGAGCGAGAGTTTGCCCTGCTGCTGAAGAAGAAGGATGGCGGCGGCGGTGAATTGCTTGGAGATGGAGCCGATGGCGTAGCGCATGCCGGGCGTGGCCTGCTGAGGTGGCTCAAGGCGCGCGAGGCCGTAGGCGTGGGTGTAGACGAGCTTGCCGTTCTGCACGATGGCGACCGAGGCGGATGGGACACCGGTCTTCTGGAGGACTTGTGCGGCGATGCGATCAATCTGCGCGCGCGTTGCGGGGTCGAGGGTGTCAACCGACTGCGCGAGCGCAGTTGTGGCGGAAGTGGAGAGGAAAAAAGCGATTGAAGCTGCGAGAGCAAGAAGTCGATTCATGGAAATTGCCTGCCGAAAGAAGTGCGAGCGTTGCGGGGCCTGCTGCAGCGCCGAATGTGTCCGGCGCTAGGGTAGCAGACCCCGCAGGCAGGCTTACTGGCCCTGACCGAGGGAGTAACCGGGCTGGCCGTTAAAGGTGTAGAGGTTTTCCGTCTTTATGCACTCGAATCCGTGCCGGTTCACACTCGCGAGTAGATCGAGAAGATCCTGCTGAGTGACGGTTGCGTCGACGGCGGCGTGGAAGCGGCAGCGCCAGTGGTCTGTGCAGAAGGTCTCCGGCAGGCCATTGGGCCACACTTTGACGCCGCGGTTGGTGATCATGCTGAGGTGGAGGCGTTCCGAGCCGGCGGCGCGGAGTGAGTCGCCGAGCGCGTTGGGATCCGTACCGCCCCAGTCGAGGAACACGTCGATGCCGACGAGTTCTTTGACAGCGGGTGTGTGCTGAATTGCGAAGTCCTCTTCCGCTTCGATGGGCAGAGTGCTGGCGGAGTAGCGTGCGGCGGGGAGTGTACGGGGCTCTTCGCCGAGGCGGTCAATGACGGCGTCAGCGAACTCGCGGGTGCCGACGCGACGGGTGCTGATTGCGTCCGCATAAATGTCGGCGGTGTGAATGCCCTCTTCAATTGTGCGCAGCCATGCGTTGTGGATGGTTTGCGCTACGGATGTCTGTCCGAGGTGCACGAGCATCATGACGGCGGAGAGCAGCAGACCAGAGGGATTGGCGATATTTTGACCGGCAATTTGCGGCGCAGAGCCGTGGATGGCCTCAAACATGGCTGCGTGCATACCTATATTGGCCGAGGGCGCAAGGCCCACAGAACCTGCAACCTGTGCGGCAATGTCAGAGATGATGTCGCCGTAGAGATTGAGGGTGACGATTACATCAAACATCTCCGGCGTGTCTGCAAGCCGCGCTGCGCCGATGTCGATGATGAGGTTGTCACTTGCAATGTCTGGATACTGTGCGGCGATCTCCTGGAATACCTGATGGAAGAGACCGTCAGTCTTCTTCATGATGTTGTCCTTGGTCATGCAGGTGACCTTGCGGCGGCCGTTGCGACGCGCGTACTCGAAGGCGTGACGGATAATGCGCTGGCATCCGGGACGGGTGACGAGCTTGAGACACTGTACGACCTGATCGGTTTGCCGGTGTTCGATTCCGCCGTAGAGATCCTCTTCATTTTCACGGACAATCACAACATCCATCTGCGGATGGCTGGTGCGGACGAAGGGTGCATAGGCCACGGCGGGGCGGACGTTGGCATAGAGGCCGAGGGATTTGCGCAGGGTGACGTTCAGGGACTTGTAGCCGCTGCCCTGCGGCGTGGTGATGGGCGCTTTGAGCAGAACCCGGTTGCGACGAATGGCCTCCCATGCGGATTCCTCAATGCCGGCGGTGACGCCGCGCAGATAGACGGCCTGGCCGAGCTCTATGGGCTCGTACTGGAGCGGTGCGCCGGCGGCGTCGAGGATGCGCAGGGTGGCGTTCATAATCTCCGGTCCAATGCCATCGCCGTAAGCGACAGCGACCGGGATGCAAGTGCTGGACTGGGAAGAGGAGTCATGGACGGCAGCAGGAGAGCCAGCAAAGGTGGGCATCAAGGATTCCTTTCAGGTGGTAGAATTCGGAGCAATCTTACGAAGGAGAATATACGACATCTATGTCGTATATTGCAAGTCGTATATTATGGCGACTGAAAAACGAGTTGCTTCCGGGCCGTCATGGACGTTCCTGACGAACCACTCGCATGTGCTGCTGTGCATAGCCGAAGACCCTGAGGCGCGAATGCGGGACATGGCGTTGCGAGTGGGGATTACGGAGCGGGCGGTGCAGCGGATTATCGAAGACCTTGCGGAAGGGGGCTATCTACTTGTGGAGCGCGAGGGCCGGCGGAACCGATATCAGTTGGTGGAGAGGCTTCCTCTGCGCCACCCGGTTGAGGCGCACTGCGAGGTGGCTGGACTGATTGATTTTGTGCTTGGCCGGCGGCTGACCAGGGGACGCCGCTGACCAGGCAGCAAGCGCGAAGAGCGGAGGACCAATGCAACGACTCCTAGACGGACACAAACGATTTCTGAATGAGGTGTTCCCGAAGCGGCGCGATCAGTTTCACCTGCTGGCCGAGCAGCAAGCACCGCGCTGGCTGGTGATTACCTGTTCAGATTCGCGAGTGCTTCCGGACCTGTTTTTGGGCACCGGGCCTGGAGATTTGTTTTTGACACGGAATGCGGGCAACGTGGTGCCGATCAGCGCGCATGATGTGGATGGGTGTACGGCGACGATTGAATATGCGGTGGAAGTGCTGAAGGTGCCATTTGCGATTCTTTGCGGGCACTCAGATTGCGGTGCGATGAAGGCGGCACTTGACCGGGCGGGCCTGGAGAATCTGCCGAAGGCGAGCCGCTGGCTGCAGCATGTGGAAGCGGCCTTCAGCCACAAGCAACCACTGAATCCGGAGGATGGAGCGAGCGCGGAACTGGCATCCCTGATACGGGGCAATGTGGTGGCACAACTGCTGAACCTCAAGGCGCAGCCGAGCGTTGCGCGAGCGATGGCAGCAGGGCGGCTGGCGGTACGCGGCTGGTATTACGACATATTGACAGGGCATATCGAGCAGTATGACGAGCTACAGCAGAGATTTCTGCCGCTGCTGGGCGATGCGGAGCGGGCGGCGGAAGGCTAGCAGTGGACAAACTGGTTGACAAACTGGTTGGTGTGCTTTCAAATTTGAATCTGGAGATCTGTTGCTGTGAAGGGCCTTTCCTACAAAGAAATTGGCGCTTTCGATGCGAAGACCCGGCTTTCTGAAGTGCTGCGCAACGTGGAGCGTGGTGACCGGTACACGATCACGGTTCGTGGACGTGCGGTTGCAGACCTTGTGCCTACGAGTGCGCGGAACACAGAGGGACGAGAGGAAGCAATCGAACGACTGATGCATCCGCGTGAGGCTGGTGTTAAGGGCGAGACCGCGCTGCGGTGGATCCGGGAAGGCCGCAAGTGAGCCTGGTTCTGGATGCCTCGATGGCGTTGGCATGGCATTTGAAACGCGTGGACGCCGCAGAGGCACGGCTGGCGAGGAAGGCTTTGGAACAAGTGTCACGCGAGGGAGCGCTGGTGCCGGCGCTGTGGTTTGCCGAGATGGCGAATGCGTTGCTGATGGCCGAGCGGAATGGCGCGACCGACGAGTATGGCGCCGGCCAATTTCAGGATGATCTTGCCCAGCTTGGAATTGAGGCAGATTCTTTTCCTCCGGCGCAATCGGCGAGAAATGTGCTGAGGCTTGGTCGCGCCTCAAAGTTGACTGCTTATGACGCGACGTATCTGGAGCTTGCTCTGCGTACGGGAAGCACACTTGCAACCTTCGACAAGAGACTGGCGATTGCTGCACGCAGGGCCGGGATACGGGTTTTGGGTCAGGCGGGTTGAATCAGCAAACCGGTTAGCCCGGTAGACGCAGCAGCACTTCGCGCAGGCGGGAGCGGTGGCAGTGGGATTCATCGGCGCAGAAGCAGCCGATGGAGACCGGCATGCGCGTCGCGATTTCCTGAATAAGTGAGAGAGTTTGGCGGCTTTCGGCGGATGAGAGTAGTTCCTTCTCGTAGGCGCCGAGGAATCTCTTCCAGAGCTTGGGGTCTGTTTCGTGCTGGGGATGAAAGCGCTCGAGCAGTTCGGCGGAGGGCGCGAGCGCAGGAAACCAGACGTCGAATTGGCCGACGCTCTTCCAGTCGGATTTGGGGATGCCGCGGGGCGGGCGGCGCGTGACGGCAATGCGGAGGCCGTCCACGGGGCGCGCGGGTGTGCCGATTTGAAAGGTGCCGATTTGGATGGGCTTTGGCATGGCGATTGCCTCCTGCCCAAGCATTCTAGTGAATGCCTTCCGGCATGGTGGCGTGGTCGGGAGGTTTCTTAAAGAACCATACGATGCCGGCGCAGAGGAAGGAGAGCACGGCGGTCCAACGGAAGATGTCTATATACGCAAGCAGGGCGGCCTGTTGCCCCATGAGGCGATAAACGAGGCCGTATGCGCCTGGATGGGCCTGCGCGCGGCC
>JAJXXG010000941.1:2748-5566 GCA_021781255.1 Acidobacteriota bacterium | reverse complement strand
GGTACTGGGGCTTCGTGCCTCGTGCCGCCGTGGTGGGCCGTCCGCTGGTGATTTATTTTTCTCTCCTTCGCACCTCTCCGACTGATCCGGAACCAGTCGCACAGACCACGGTACGACCAGCCGCGGATGATAGACTCGGACACGAACGGGAAATTGCCGAGGAGATCGAGGGTTTTGCACGCTGGGGTCGGATTTTTCGCGTCGTGCATTGATCCCGAATCCGGAGGCGACTGAAGATCGCCCAAATCCTCTGCAACGAGCGAATAGATGACGAAGAAGAAGACGCAGGCTGCAAAGGAAGTTACCGAACCGGCCCTGGAAACGGGCTCCGGCCCGCAAAGAACCGATGAAACTCCGTTTGAGGCATTGGCGAGCATCAGTTCGGTGCTCGTGATAGGGCTTTATATTCTTACCTTTCTTGCGCAGAACTTCGTCATTCCTTCCGGATCAATGGAAAAGACCCTCCTGATCGGCGATCATCTTGTGGTCGATCGCATCACCTTGGCCCCGCAGGCGAAATGGATGCCTATCGAGCGGTATCGCGAACCGCGACGAGGCGACATTGTGGTCTTTTACAAGCCCGTGGCAGAGCCTCAGCCCGACGCCGATGGCAACCCCCAGTATCTGATCCTGGTAAAACGTCTGATTGGCGTGCCCGGCGATCATATCCATCTGCACGACGGCATTGTGTACATTAACGGCGTCGCACAACCACAGCCGAAAGATGGCTCCAGCGATCCGGGAGCGGAGATCGATCAGGTCTTCCTCGACGAGTTCCCGGCGATTCCACCCGCACAGGCTCCCAGCAGCGCAGAAACCGGAAGCTGGGCTGTCGATGAGCCGCACCATGTGGTCGACGGTGACCTAGTGGTTCCGGCCGGCATGTACTTCATGATGGGCGACAACCGTCATAACAGCCTCGACTCTCGCTACTGGGGCTTTGTGCCGCGGCAGAATATCGTGGGGCGTCCGCTGTTCAACTACTGGTCTTTCAAATCCGCCGAAGGTGACTACGAACAAACCGGGCTGGGCGCGCGGATATCCTGGATGACCCACGTGGTCACACACTTCCTGACCGATACACGTTGGAGCAGAACCCTGCATGTAACCCGATAGCGGCACTCTCGCAGGCCAACCGGGATTCCGCAATCGGCTCCCATAAACCGGTAGCCGCCTGCGTCCCTTTTCTGAGTTCTGCCATCTCATTAGAATAGAGATGTACGCACGCGGCTCCGACCTCTGTTCACCCTCTGCTGCGCTCCGGAGCTACTAGCTCGCTGCAAACGAGGAAAGGCAAATTCCATGATCTCGACTCCCGTCATCACGGCCGTGGTTTCACTTGGAGGCCTTGCCGGTGTGCTCATGTGGCGCGTGCGCGAGGGCCGCTCCGCGGTGACGCTCAAAAAGATCGTGATGCCCCCCCTTGGCATGGCCACCGGCTTTTGTATGTTTTTCTATCCGCCTACACGCGTACCGTTCCTCTGGGGACTCGGGGCGTTTCTTATTGGTGCCGTACTTTTCGCGTACCCGCTGCTGCTGACATCGGACCTGCACTGGCATGGAGGCGAGATTCGTATGAAGCGCTCCAGTGCGTTCTTTGCTGTCATCATTCTGCTGGCGCTGGTGCGCTGGGCCGCGCGCGGCTACTTTGACAGCTTCCTCTCGATCGAGCAGACCGGCGCCTTGTTCTATCTGCTGGCCTTCGGCATGATTTTGCGCTGGCGCATCAAGCTGCTGCGGGCCTATCGCGCGTTGACGGCAGGCCCTGCCATGTCTTCTCCGGAACAGGCCCCGGCGGAATAGCCGTCTGCATTCTACGCTCCATTCTCCTGCCGCTCACGCCCGTTCCCGCATCCTCTCTTCCTCGTTGCCATAGGTCGAAATTCCGAAGCACAATGCAAACCGCTTCGCCTCGCGATCGCGTCTCGAACCGCAGCTATGCCGTTATGAGACAATCAGGCAGCGTTAGCCATCCCCGGGCTGCAGCTTCCCTAAGAGGTCCAACATAGTGCCCCATACCACGGCGGTTCACTCCCTTACTTTCCGTGTAGATCGCAAAGACACCGTTACGCTCGTGTATTGCCGCGGGCGGCTCGTCGCCGGGCTCTGCGGCGAGTTCTACGAGAAAATCGCCGCACTCATTCCAGACTCCCGGCGCATCGTCCTCGATCTCACCGATCTGGCCTCGATTGACAGCATGGGCCTGGGCACGCTGGCACGCCTTTATGTCTCGGCCAAAGCCAAGGGTTCCTGCATCGAGTTAATCAACCTTGGCAAGCAGGTGCGCGAGATCCTGGGCATCACCAACATGCTGTCGCTCTTTGGCGATATGTGCGAGAAAGGCGTGTCGATGAAGTTCTGACGTGCACGCATGTGACCGCACACCGCATCTCCACTGCCCAATTCCCTTAGAATATCTTCATGTTTACCGGCATCATTGAACAAACCGGCACCCTAGCCAGCCTTACGGAACGCGGCGGGGTACGCAGGATCACCGTTGAAGCTCCGGGCATTGCAGCGCGTCTGCGCGAAGGCGACTCGCTGGGGGTTTCCGGCGTATGCCTGACGGCTCTCGACGTGGACCCAACGTACTTCCACGCCGACCTGGCAAAAGAGACGTTCGACCGCACCTCGCTGGGCTTGCTTGCACCCGGCGCGTGCGTAAATCTGGAACTGCCTACCGCAGCCGGTAGCCCATTGGGCGGGCACGTGGTGCAGGGGCATGTGGACGGCACCGGCATTCTGACCATGCTCGATCCCGTCGTCCCTCAGGACAGCCCGAACTTCGACCGCCAGACCACTGACTGGACGCTCAAGG
>JAJXXG010000941.1:0-2738 GCA_021781255.1 Acidobacteriota bacterium | reverse complement strand
CGCAGCACGTACGCCAGTGGATGGTGCAGAAAGGTTCGGTTGCGATCGAGGGAATCAGCCTGACCATCGCGGGGTTCGACGGCGAAGAGATCGCGATCGCGATTCTGCCGCTGACCTACTGGCGGACAAACCTGCACACGCTACCGCTGGGTGCGCCTGTAAACATCGAGGCCGATGTGCTGGTCAAGTTGGCCGCAATGCAGATAGAGACGACCAGCAAACCAGAGTTCGAGATCACCGCCGGATGGCTCGCCGCCAACGGTTACTGATAAACAGACTGCAAGAATCAGGATCAGTGGCCAGCAACCGTAGCAGCAGTGCGAGCGTACTGCATGCTGCCCTGCGCTCGGACCGGGTTCATTGGGTTTCGCTACAGGTTATTGTCCCGCTGGCAGGCTCGGTGGCGTCATCAGGTACTCGTCGCCCACGCGCGAAAGGATCAGTGCTCGCCGGTCGCTGAGCAGCTTCAACTGCTTCGTCACCCGGATGAACTCCTGTTTTTCCTCCGCCGTGAGCCCTGCCCCGGACGGCCCGGCCTTCTGATTCAGCACGTCCAGCCGCGCTTCGAGAGGTGGAATCGCGCGGTCGATCAGTACCGGCTCGATCACCGGCTGTTTGGCGATTCCCGCCGCAATCTCATTGCGGTTGTTTTCCTCCCATACCGGCAGCATGCCTACGTGGCCAAGCTCAACGCGTACCCCGGCCGGGCCGTAGTCGCGCTTGACCGCCGAGAACAGGCCAATCATCTCATCGCGCGGGTCGCCGTTCGAATCCGGATTGAGCCCGTCGACATAGCTGCGTGACTGGTTCGAAAGGAAGTTGCCCAGGGAGTAGAAGATCACGGTCTCACGCCCGTCCTGGGTTTTGTAAGTCTCAATCGGCTGCAAGACATGCGGATGCGCGCCCACAATTACGGTCGCTCCGGCTTCGAGCATCTTGTGCGCAAACTCCACGTCTTCAGGACGCGGGACCGTGGCGTACTCCACACCCCAGTGCACGCTGATCACCAGCAGGTCGCATTGCGCGCGTGCAGCTTGAATAGCCTTCAGTACCGTCTCCTCGTCGGCTCCGGGCGCGCCGTTCGCCTCACCGGGATATGGGAAAAAGTTCACATGCGGCTGGTCGTCCTGATCGGGGTTGCGGTTGCCGTTCAGCCAACGCGTCAGGCCCAGCCAGCCCACCCTGATACCATGAGACTCCGTGATCACTGGCTGCCATGCGGTAGCGGTATTGTCTGAGGTACCGGCAAACTCCAGCCCAATCGCCTTCAAGTGCTCACGGCTCTCGGCAAATCCGGCCCACCCCTGGTCCATCACGTGGTTGTTGGCAAAGGAGACGATCTTGATGCCGCTGGCTTTCAGCGCCTCAGGCAATTCCACCGGCGCATTGAAGAGAAAGGGCTTGGTTCCGCGCGAATTGCTCGGGGCAACGGGCGTTTCAAGGTTGACGAACCCGAAGTCAGCACCCTCAAAAACATCGGCAACGTGGGCAAAGAGCGCCGCCCATCCGGGTTCACCGTCGCCTGCGGCTTTGGCCGCGGCGCGCACCGCCTCATGGGGAATCACATCGCCGGCCACGGCAAAACTCACCCGCGTCACGTCGTGCGGATAGGGTATCGGAATCTCTGCCTGACGCCGCCCCTGCAGCATCGGAATCAACGCTACACCTATCGCCGCAAGCGATACCAGCCCCGCTGCCCACCGCCAGCGCACGTGAGCCTGCACTCCCGCGCTGGAGCCCCAGAACCCCAGCATCGGCTGAACCGCGAATTTGCCTATTCGCCGGCGAGATCTACGGCTCTCGCCGCCAGCGGCTCTCACCCGACGAATTCCCAAAACCTCGTCCATGCAGATCCGACTCCTGTCCGGTCGCTCCGAAAGGGCGTGGAATCAGCATACAGGCCCCGTGCCGGATGACGGTCCAAGTGCTATAGAGCCAGCTTGCGTCGGCCATTCACCGTGCAATCATCGCCTCCTCTGCCTCTCGGATAAGACTTCTGCCTGCGCGAACATGCGCCTGCTTGCCTGCAAAAAGCACTCAATCCGGTCGTCGTCTTTGACAAATAGGTGCAATCAGGCCTGCCCCCAACAAATCGAGTGTATTTGTCTTGGGTCCTGCCGGCTGCACTTTAAATGTCCCCCTTACCCTCCACGAACGCCTGCCCTCCCCGCCGCGTCTATCTCATAGAGAATGGGTCTGCCCTAAAGCAGTACCCCTGAGACTGTTACCCTTGATAAGGAGCACTCTCCGAGAGCTTCCGGGGCGCCTGAAGCGCCTGACCGGCGAATACCACCATGGCAGAGTTCGTCATCAAGCTGGCCGATGAGCGTGGCCGCGTACAGGAGCAGGTGCAGACCGCGGCAACAGCCGAGGAGCTGCGCACGCGCTTTCTGCATGCGGGCTATCACGTTTTTTCCGTGCGTGCGCGAGGCTCCGTCGGCCGCAGCCGACGCAAGGTCAAGCTGGAGCCGTTCCTCATCTTCAACCAACAGTTCCTCACCCTCATCCGCGCCGGCCTGCCGATTCTTGGCTCGCTGGAGATGCTGGGCAAGATCCAGAAAAATGCCGGCTTTGCCGGCCTGCTCGAAGATGTGGCCGCGCGTGTAAAAACCGGCGAGGCGCTTTCGGCGGCGTTTGAATCTCAAAGCGGATTTCCCCTGATGTACACCACCACGCTGCTGGCAGGTGAGCGCTCCGGCAACCTGCCCGAGGTGCTGGACCGCTATGTGAACTTCCAG
>JAJXXG010000822.1 GCA_021781255.1 Acidobacteriota bacterium | reverse complement strand
CGGGAAAAGCACTTCATGAACCGGACGGTTATGGCAGGCAAGGTAAACAACAAATGCGCGCCGGATGGCCGGTGTAATCCCTTCATGCGCGAAGAGCTGCATACAGTCAAACAGGTCGCGGGGATGCTGCCGGTCCATCGCGGCGACCAACTTGCCGCCATAGAGATCTTCGGTCGAGACGACCGGCAGCTCAAGATCGGCCATCAGCGCTTCACGCGCTTTGGGGACGAGGGTAGCCATGCGAACCGGATACACGGTTCCGCGCATCACGAAGTTCACTTCGACTTTCACTTCGATGGCGCCGCGCCGAATCAGCAGCTTGGTTTCTCCGGCGTCGGCCGATGCGACGGTATGCGTCAAGAATCCCCGAGCATTCAGGCGCTCCGCGGCGTTGCGTATTGCTTCGTTGATGCTGGCCAGAGCCGCCTCACGCGGCAGCGTATGGTCAGGAAAGACCAGATCGAGATCGACAGATAGGCGCGGCAAGTCGCGCACAAACATGTTGATGGCCGTGCCACCCTTGAGAGCAAAAACACCATCCTGAAAAACAATGGGCGCGACCTGCGTCAGTAGCCTCGCCGTGTCGAGATAGATTTGGTTCATGGCTTGAGCACCAGTAGTCCATCTGAGGAGCGTGCGACCCAGGGCCGCGCACTACCGGTGGGTAGTTCTGCGGCATCAAGTTTCTGCGCCCAAGGAAGCGAAGATGCACGTCCCAGTTGAAGACAGAGTCTGACTGTTTTGACGTTTGTGCAGCGTTTCAGCAACTCTTGCAGCACTTCGGCGCGCAGGTTGAAGGCGCTTTCCATCAACTCTTTCGCTTCCTGAAGCGGCTGACGAACTCCAACCTCGCTGAGCAGCTCAAGCATCGCCCGCTCTGGCGCTGAAACCAGCGGCGCACCCTCGCGTCCTTCGAGCGCCGCGACGTGGAGCGGCTTTTCCGTCGGCTCGGTAAAGAGTCGCTTGCGGTGGTATTCCGCCGGAAAACGCTCGGTGAACCAGGTGGGCAGTTTGACCGCATTCGCACCGTAAAGGTGGAGTTGCTCCTGCTGGGCAACGTAATGGCGCACTCCGTACCAGTCCAGCGCGGTTTTACCGCCGACGTGGAAACCGGGGATCATACGCTCCAATAGACGCAACGAAGCATGGAGGTTCGGTTCTTCGCCAGTTCGGACAAATACTCCCCGAGCCAGCCGATGCAGCCAACCAGATCGTACATAATGGACTGCTAAATCGGCCGACACCCCAAGAGCCGCCAGGTCCGCCGAGGTGAGCGGAGTTCCTGCAACCGTCTGAGCGTACAAACGATTTAACATTCTCTTTCCAGTCGTAGCCATACTGCGATTATAGACATATTTTCAAACTTCCTTCAACTTGAAATGTTTTGTATTGTCGTAGCTGAACTACGACAATAGCAACAACTCGACAGCATCCGCACCGGCTCAGGTGACTTACCAATTCTTCCCTAGCCAAAATCCGCCAGCGAGAAGGAGAACTCCGGCGATCAACCCGCCGCCGATGCAGGCCCAGATCAGCTTGCCCCAGGCACCCGTTATCTTGCTCTTGAAGTCGCTGCTGGCCGCTGACAGCGCCTTTTGAGCCTCGGCCATCGAGTGTTCCAGGGTTTTCTTGACCCATTCGTCCATGCGGGCGTGCGCCAGGTTCAGGGCGCGAGTCAGCGCGTCATCAATGAGCGACTTGATGACGGCGGCGAAGTGCTTCCGCGTCTCTTCGGAATAGCTCTTAAGGATTGCGTCGCCGGCAATAGCCTCATGCAGACTGGCCTGCACGTCTTCCAGCAACTGCCGGGTTGTTTGCGCGGCGGAATCGATCGATCCTTTCATTTGTGTCGCGGCGAAATCGGCAATCTCCCGCGTCACGCCGCGGAGCCGCGCCTGCTCCGTTGCGGCATCCGTGAGACCACGCGCCGTGTTCTCCAGCGCGCGGCACTCAACAATGCTCAGCTTGTAGCGCAGCCACTCGGGATCTTCTGGGTCCATCTTCGAGAACTGCTGAACCAGGTCAATGAGGACGCGCTCGCGGGCCTCGCCTTCCGGAAAGGCCAGGAAGACGAGATCGCGAATCCATGCAGTTTTATCGGCGACGAGAACGGAAGTTGTGCTCATGGGAGGAGAACCTTTCTGGCTTCTGTGAACTGGCTGAAGGCGCGGAAGCGGTACGTCCGGGCGCGCAGGGTCATGTCGGGCGCGCGCAGCTCCGGCACAGTTGTTCGCCGGTCGCCAACGTCGCTGAGCGTGACGTTCATCGTCCGCATCATCTTCTGGAGGTCTGGCCGCCGCGCGTCGATCCGGATTTCCGCTGGAGAGAAAGCATCACGGAAAGCCGCGACATCGCCCGCCAGCTTCGGATTCTCCCAGGCCGAGGGAATGCCTTCCTGATAGTAGTTGTGGACAATGACGTAATCGACGGTGTTCTGTAGCTCTTCGCCCCATTCGATGACCGACCGGGCAGAGGCAATGTCCCCATCGACGACGCCAAGTGCCGTCCAGCGCAGCTCAAGCCCAGAATCCTGCATGACCCGGTAGAACTCGCGGAACCACGGAATCATCCGATGTCCCTGCGCCGCACCCAGGTCAGCAAGAATCACATCGGCCGTCGATTCAAGCGAAATCCCGAGCAGTTTGTCGTAGGTCCAGCTTTCGAGCGCCGGGAGCTTGTGCGCCTCAGCGAATAGCGCCTTGAACGAGCCCTCGGCCTTGTTGTCCGGGTCCATGTCGAGCAAATCCGCCCGGCAAGAGTTGTCCTCATACCATTCGGCCAGGGTCGCCACCACAGTCGTCTTGCCAACCCCACCCTTGCCGGCGATGGGAAAGACAACCCGCTTCGGCTTCATGCCCAAACCCGCGGCTACTCCTCGCCTCTGCCCACGAACGGACTCGGCTTGAAGATCTTCACAGGCCGTAGCCGCTCCTCCCTTTGCCTGTTCTGCTCCGCTTCCCGGTCCAGCCGGGCCATCAATTCTTCCCTCTGAATTTGCCATTCGGGTTTCTCCTGATTGTTGGAATTTGTGTTCGGTTGCTCCGCTTCACTGCCTGAAACGGTCTGCGACGCCTTTCTACCGTCCAGGCGCGGGAGGTTCTTGCGAGCTTTCGTCTTGATAGTTGGCAAGCCTGTCAGACGAACGGCCATTCGCCAAAATTGCCGGTAGCTGCCCTCGTAGCCATGTTCGACCAATGCACGCCAGATGGTTCTCCATGGAAGGCCAACGGCATACGCTGCCCGCAGCTCACAGACCATCCCCTTAAGAAGGCGAGCCTTGAGTGGCAACAACTCGCTCCGCTCATCGAAGCGTTCGAGTAGAGATGCGAGTTCTGGTGTCGCCTTCATAATTGCAATGTGCATTGCAGTAGAGTATCGCTTCTGTCCGTCGCGCTTGCAAGCCAGAGAAGACAGATTTTGAATCATATTTACTCAAGAACGCTCATTAAGGCTCACAAAGCCTCACATCCAAGGCGCTCGCGGAAAATATGAGTCTTAATGAGGCTTTGTCTGGCTTCGTGAGACTTTGTCTGCCCTTGGTGTTTGCGTCATTCCGTGGCCGTCAGGGCGCCCCCGGGTTCAGTTTGGAGTACGAGTATCAACAGGTAAGGCAGTAGTGGAACATAAAGCGCAGACGCGCTTTGAAGGTTTTCTCCTTGCATCCCGTTTGTTTTCCGCTCGGTGTTGTGACGCACCTGCGTACTTTAGAGACCCCATTCGTGCGTCATTGATATGCAATGTACATTGCGGTATAGTTTCGCCATGCCTAGACCGAGACCGAAAGAGATCGTTCGCTACACCATCCGCCTCAAGCGGCCGCAGGCCGAACGCATCGCGGCCATCAAGTCGCAGCTTCACGCCAAAAGCGACAATGAGGTATTCGAGTACATCGTTAACGTGGCGACCGACCAGCGCGACGATCTGATCCAGCTCGTTTACAGCCTGTTTGGCAATCTCTCGGACAACATCAGCCATCGGCTTCAAGCCCTTGAAACCGTCTCGCAACTCCACCTGGCTCTGACCGACACCTTCATCAAGTACGCGCTTACGGTCCTACCCGAAGTGCCGGAGCCGATGCTTCGCAATGCGCGCAACCGCGCGACCCAAATCTACGAGCAAGTAAATTTGACCGCGGCTAGGGAATTCCAACGGCGTCGGGAGTCCGGGGCTTATAGAGCCAGTGAATTGGGCTTGGCAGATGGTGTGGAGCTGCCAAGCGACGCCAGCAAGGAGTAATCAGGAATGGCCCGGCGAAGTCAGAATGCGGGAGATGAGGGCCAGGAACGGAACAGCCAGCTTCGCCCTGGCCGCGTCAGGCAGATTCCGTCTTCGCACCCACACATGACCGGGACTGCCCGGAATCTTCTGCGCCTGGCGCGCATGGTTTCCCGGATCTCGAAGTCTGGCCGAAAGAGCGGCGGAACCGATTCCTATTCAGCGGCCTCAACCAGAACGTCGCCCTTCCAGCGCCGCGCCATCGTCAATGTTCGGTACTCAGCCGCCCGGACACGCGGAGGCTGGAAAGCTCACGGAACCTACATTGAGCGTGAGAGCGCCAAGGGTAAACGGGAGAGTCCCGACGCCGAGCGATTTGGCCTAGCGAAGGAGCAGCCTCTTGAATCGGTCGCGGACGGCTGGCAAAAGGCCGGCGACCGGCGTCTCTTCAAAATTATTCTCTCGCCGGAAGACCCAGGCGCAGACCTTGAGCGGACGACTCAGGAGGTCATCCAACGCCTCGAAAAAGAGGTTTCCGGGACCGTTGAATGGGGAGCAGTAGTCCACAGGAACACGGATCATCCGCACGTCCACATTATCGTTCGCGACCGGCTCCGTTCCGGAGTGGAGTTCACCCTCCCGCGCGATCTGATCAGGCGCGGCCTGAGGGAGGTGTTGCAAGAATCTTTGACCCGGCAGCTCGGTCCACGCACCTTAGAGGAGATCGAAGAGCAAAAACTGGTGGAGCTAACCGCAAACCGTGTCACTCCCCTTGACCGCCGTTTGGCCGAGCGTCTGGTTCCGGCTCCTGATGGAAACCAATTCAGGAACCTCGACACCCACAGAAATCTTGCTGAAAGCTCTCGTCTGCGCCATCTCGCCCGCCTCGGACTCGCCAAGCCATTGCCGGGCGGTGAATGGCAGCTCCGGTCCGATTTCCTCAGCCAACTCCGCAATATGAAAGATATTCAGGACCGGGCGCGGACACTTTTCCGCTGCGGCGTGGCAATCAGTGATCCCCACGCGCCGATGGAGTATTCCGCCTACTCAAAAAAGCTGATTGGTAGGGTGCTGCTCAACAGCGAAGACGAACGCACCGGCGCCCTCCAGACCATCTTTGAGACAACCGAGGGAAAGATCGAGATCATCCGTCAAGACGCGCCGCTCCGCTCTGCCTGGGCGCGGGGCGACCTCCAGCCGGGGAACATTGTCGTCATCGACAGCCTGCGCAGCAATCCCGAGCAGCTTTACGCCTCATCTGCTGGCAAGGATAAGGAGATCCTGCGCGATGGGAAAGCGCTCGATTCGATTGTGCGCCGGATGCGCGTTATGAATCTCACAACGGGCGAATCCGACA
>JAJXXG010000312.1 GCA_021781255.1 Acidobacteriota bacterium | reverse complement strand
GTGTAGTTGCCGCCGAACCTCCAGAATCCCGACTTGATCTGTCGCAGCAAGGCGATCGTGTCCGGCCGGAAGCCATCGATGTTGTCGGCAGGCATCAGAGAGACCGCGCCAATATGAAAGTTGCCGCTGCCGGTGCCAACGATCTCGAGAGCAGCATCACCGGCGTTCGCCGGAGCGGTGAAATGGAGGGTGTACTTCCTATACGCGAGGCTGACAGCCGGAATCGAGACAGTCTGGCGATCCTTGCTATCGGCGCCCCAGATCAACGCCACCATTACTTTGCTGCCCGGAGTGCCGCGAAGCCAGATGTGGCCCACATATTGTTTGCCCTTGACCAGGGTCAGGCCGGACTGCCGAATACCATGCGGAGTCGCGGTGTCGAGCTGAACACGTGGGCTGTGGTCGCCGGAAAATGGCTCCTCGCCATCCAGAACAATATCTGCATCAGGACCAACAGGGCGCCACTTGCGCATCTCCATGCCCGGAAATCCGCGCCGCTGTTGTTTCGGGTCCGCTTCGCTGGAGTTGATCGGGAAGTAGAACTTCCGATCGTCGAGCATCTCCGCCCAGAGAGGACCATACATCGTCTTGCCAATGTGCTCAATGAACATGCCAAACACGTACTTCGAAACGGGCTGTGCAGTCTGCGCCGTATCGATATTCGCCATAATTGTTTGCGGCGCGGGTGCATCGCTACTCTGGGCGGCTGCCGCGCATCCAGCGCAAACTGCCATAGTCAGGACTGCAACGCGTATGCTCATTGACCTTGCTCGCCTCCATCGTTCGACTTCCCCTTTGGACATCCCACCGCAAGTCAGACATACCGTTGTTGAGGCCCGGAATGCCCTTGTGTTTGCGTATCCAGGAGCACACGGTATTTTATGCATGGTCTCGCAGGCCTGTCCTGAGGACTCCCCATACTACCGAGCATCCAGCATCGGAGGCAATAAAATAAATCGCTTTATTTAGGGATCCAAGGACTCGGGGTCAAGTTAGACGGATCTTGACATAATTCGGCCTCAGGCTCATCCGCGGCCGAAGAAAAATCTGATTTAGCAGAGACGTTGGCAGCGGCCTGCATCCTCCAGCAAATCCCCAAGGGGGCTTCCTACTTGCGATTGCTGCCTTCGCGCTGCCCCAGGTGCTTCTCAAAGAACTTGATCATCACGGCATAGGCGTCTCTCGATTCCGGCACGTCGGGGTTATAAAAGAATCCGTGAAATAGCCCCTCCCAAACGTGGAGTTCTACATCTACCCCGGCTTTCGAAAGCTGCGCATCTGTGTTGAGTGCTCCGCTCAAGGCGAAATCACGTGTGCCGGTGATGATGAGCGTCGGCGGGAACATGGAGAGCACCGCTGCCGAACGTACTGGATTCACAAGAGGATCGCCGGGATCCGTTCCCTCCAAATAGCCGAGGGCAGATGGGTTGTGCCCCTTGCCCGGCGTTGACCCCGGTGGCGGTACGGCACGCGCCTCTCCAAGAGGCATTGCCGTATAGGCCGCGTCTCCTCCCATGAAGCTCACGCCCTCCGGTGTACCGGCTCCCGAGCAGTAGATACCGATCGCTCCCGGCCGTGGAAGACCGTGCGCCTGGAACCATGCAACAGACATTGCCGTCAACATTCCACCCGCCGAGCATCCATACAGCCCAATATCCTGTGGTTGATGGGTCTTCAGCACTTCCCGATAGACTGCCGCCACGTCTTCGCTCGCAGCAGGAAACCGATGGTCCGGGCCCTCTCTGTAGTCCACCGCAATCACCTTCATGCGACCGAGGCTTGCAATCGGCATCGATTCCAGTTCCGCACACCCCGGCCAGCACCCTGAAAAACCGCCTCCGTGCAGCTCGATCAGCACGAGATCCTTGTTGTGTGCGGAGATGCTGCTCCTGGGCGTGTAGACCACAACATGCACGCCACCGATCCTGGTGTCCGACATCTCGACGGGAAACAGAATCTTCTGCCGTTCGACATAGGGCACCATGAACCCGGGCACTCGATCCCCCTGCGGGCTTGGTGGCAGGTTCTGCATGTCTTTCAGGTGCTGAGTTACATAGGCCTTGGCCTCCGGACTGAGGTAGGCGGACTGCGGTACCGACTGAGCAGGGACATGGACCGTTCCATCGTTGTCGACGGTAACCGGACTCGCCGGGCTGGCAGGCCCCTGTGCGGCTGTCTGAGCTACAAATAGCAAGGCTGCGCAGGCGACCAGCGCTGCTAGCACAAGTCTCAGAAGGAAAGTACCCTGAGGATGAGCCGATAGTTTCATTTTCAACTCCGCAACGCGCATTCGAGTAGCAAACAGCATCACTATATCTGGTCTACGTACGCGCAGAACGGTGCTAGTTCCGAGGCGCCCTGCAATCCAGTGGCAGAACAGATCATCAGGGACAGAATCGTGAGTGCAAAGCTGAGTCTTGATCTTCGGGTCAGACGCATGAGTATCTCCCTTCGGATTTGAACCACCAAATCCCCCTGCTGGGACGAATCCTAAACACCATAGCACTCGCCGACCGAGCAGAGACGAAAGTCGATTGCCACTCCGCGCATGTTCACCCTATCCCGCTGAACGCTTGCCACTTCTCCCTGCGACGGTGGCTGGCTGAACTCAGTGATAACTGCGCTACACTAACACTTCAAATGGTACAAATTGTCGGGCAGGCTGATATTTGCCAACGTTCTGAAACCCCCTCACGAGAGCGTTACACGAGGACTGAGCATGAGAGAACTTGTACACCGTGCAGTTGCAGCAAAGGTTGCGTTTGCAGTTTTCTGTTTTGGGTTTGTGTTCGGAGTTGCGGCAGCGGCTCAGACGGGCTTGAAGGCAGTGTCCATTCCTCTACCTCCCATGGGTTGGTCTTCCTGGAACAGCTTCTCGAATACCGTGGATGTGCAGATTGTGATGCAGCAGGCCCGCGCGATGGCCGCCAATGGCATGAAAAGAGCCGGCTATGAGTACATCAACATTGACGAGGGCTGGTGGATCGGTCAGCGTGACGTGAACGGGAATATTGTCGTCGACCCAAAGCTATGGCCGGCCCTGGCTCCCGGCGAGCATGCAGGAGACATGTCAAACATTGTCCGATTCATTCACGGACTCGGGTTAAAGGCTGGTATCTACACGGATGCCGGTACCGCAGGCTGCAGCATGTATCCCGATCTTGGACCCAAGTACTTTCACGCGGGCAGCGAAGGCCACTATGACCAGGATTTTCTCCAGTTCGCAAAATGGGGCTTCGACTACGTGAAGGTTGATTGGTGCGGCGGCGACAAAGAGAACCTCGATCCGGCGGTGCAATATAAGAAAATCGCGCACGCAATCGCCAGGGCCGAGGCGATTACCGGACACCATCTTTATTTCTCAATCTGCGAGTGGGGCAAGAACAGCCCTTGGACCTGGGCGCCGAGTATTGGAGGGTCGACGGCAAACATCTGGCGGACAAGCGGCGATATTGTTGCTCCCATTGTCGCTGGCCATGAGCATGCAGACCGCAAGGCCACTCTTGCCATGGTGCTTTCAAACTTCGATCAGGGTATTCATCCTGCAGCGGAACACGCCGGCTACTACAACGATCCCGACATGATGGTGCTGGGCATGCCTGGCCTGACAGACGAACAGAACCGCCTGCACATGGCACTCTGGGCCATGTCCGGTGCACCGCTAATCGTCGGCGCAGATCTTACAAAGCTGAGCTCATCTGATCTGGCCACCCTCAACAACCGCACGCTTTTGGCCATTGATCAGGATTCTGCCGGCCTGCAGGCAGTTAAGGTCGCAGAGCCGGGCCCGGGCTTGCAGGTATGGTCGAAGCCACTGGCAGAAAGCGGCAAGCGCGCCGTACTCCTTCTCAACCGGAGCAAATCCACTGCGTCCATCGCGGTTCGCTGGGCAGATTTGGCGTTAACGGATTCTTCGCCCGTGGTTAGGGATGCGTGGACAGAAGAGAGATTGAAGACCGAGCCACATGGGTACAGCACGACTGTACTCGCAGGTGACGGTGTACTTCTGCTGGTTGCAGGGGAGGATCTACCCATGACTCGCTATGAACCTGGCGAGGCAGGGTCGGGTAACGCATCCGCAACTCGGGGCATTGTCATGCCAGGGCATTCAGTTCGCTTTGCGAACGTGCACGCGCAGGAACAGATAGGCCGCATTCAAATTGCCTACAGCAACCCGGGGCCGAAAGTGCGCTTTGCCGAATTACAGGTAAATGGAGAGGTCATCACCAACATCGCATTTCCTCCCACAGGAAGGGCTGGAGAAGGATACGTCTGGATTCAGTCAGAGCTCCGATCAGGTGAAGCAGGAAACGATTTAACCTTCTCGACGTACTGTGATCGCGGCCCGGATATCCGGTCGATCTCTGTTCAATAGACCGGACTCTATCCTAAAGCGCAGCAACATCTACGGCGGAGGAAAGAACAGCGAATGCGGTGATGTGATTTCTGCATGCATGCGGCGCCAACTGCTCTCACCGATGCGCGCAATTTGAGTGGCAAAGCGGTGGACCCTACATTGGCCCAGCGCATAGAATCACTTCCGATTGCAGTAACCAAAGTGCCTATTCCGGTCCGGAGAGCAACACACATGAAGAAATCAATATCTCGTATTTGGATCCTGTCGTTTGTACTCGTGGCGTGCGGTGTTTTCGCAGCACGCGGAGAGACGCCAGTCACCCATGCAGCCAGTTGGCAAGCGAATCTGAACCGTATGCTGCCTCTGCTTGGGCACCGGAACTGGATCCTGATCGTGGATTCCGCATATCCCCTGCAGGTTTCGCCCGGTATCGAGACAATGGAAACCGGAGATAGCCTGCCGGAGGTGACGAGGTTTGTCCTGAATGCGGTCGGCCATTCAATTCACGTTCGCCCCGATGTGTATACGGATGCCGAACTCCCCTTGATATCCGAAGCGGATGCGCCTGGAGTGTCGCGATTTCGCCGTCAAATCAAGGCCGTTCTGGGAGATCGCAACGTTACTTCCCTTCCTCATGAACAGCTACTCGATAAGATCAGCAAGGCGGGAACAACTTACACAATACTTGTCCTCAAAACGAACGAGACAGTTCCCTACACATCGGTCTTTCTGCGTCTCAACTGCAGGTACTGGAGCGATGATGCCGAGGCTCGACTGCGCGAGGCGATGAAGCATGCGCATGAGTCTTCGCAATGAAAAGATCACGGGCACTCCACTTTGCTGCCGCCGGAATTGGCGTGGTCCTTCCGGCTCCCAGAAATCCTCCCACCTGCACGACCCAGTGCTTTGCAGAAACACGTCGCTTGCTCACGCCTTCGCCTCTACCACAAGCGAATTACCTTGACGCAGGTTTACCAGCCGGTCGAACCGGATCACAGTCCGCCTTTCGCTTGCCTCCAGCGTGTGTCTAATCTGTCCTCCGCCGGATCGCACCCGTGCCGCGGTAGCCGACCACGTAATCTCGCAGGAGCGGAAGCTCAATTCTCCATGGAGTACTTGCAGTGAAAACTGCGTCTCGCCTGATGCTGACGGCTGATAGGTAAAGGTGCCCCATCCGGTTCCGCTGGCCCACACACAATGGAATTTGCGATGAGGAACC
>JAJXXG010001306.1 GCA_021781255.1 Acidobacteriota bacterium | reverse complement strand
CCGTCCAGGTCGCGGACCAAGTGGCCGCCGGGGATGCCGTCGACGCGGCTGGTCATCGGCTCGGCGGGATTGAGGATGAGCTTGAGCAGGCGGTGCTGACTCTGAAGAATGACGAGATCACGTTGAAAGGCGCCCGCAACGCTATGCTGCCCAAGTTTGATGTTTACGGCTACATGGGTGGCAATGGCATTGCTGGCTCTATCAATCCGAATTGCGATGGTCGATTTTACGGTGGCAACTGCCCTGCGATACCGGCTACCGGATGGTCAGAGGCGGCAAACAACGCCTTCAACAACTCATCGCCAGACAAAGGCATCGGCTTCAACCTCACAATCCCTCTGGGCAACAAGCTTGCGCAGTCCGTCCAGGCCCGCTCCATCATGGAGTTCCGCCAGGCCGAGCTGCACCTTGAGCAGCTTTACACAGAGATTCGCATGCAGGTCGTCAACGCCCAATACGCGCTCACCAATGAGCGGGCTTTGGTGAAGGCGGATGTAGCAGCAGAACAGTTCGCCAGGCAGAGCTACGAGGACGAGGTGAAAAAGCTTCATCTCGGCGCTTCTACCACGGCGAATGTCCTTCAGCAGGAGCGTAACCTGGCAGTGGCCGAAAACAACCTCATTGCTGCAAAGGCCGGCTATGCCAATGCACGGGCGTCGCTTTACCAAACTCTGGCTACCACCCTGCAACATTACGGCATCAATATGCAGGAGGCTGCAACAGGCAGCGTCAGCACAGCGCCGGTGGTCCCGGGTCTCATCCCGGCGGCAAAAGGGCAAGAGCCCACGACTGAGCCGCCCACGGCACAATAAGTCAACGCAGGAATGATGAAGAAGGCCCGCTCTCGCGGGCCTTCTTCATGTTCTGGAATTTGAAAATGTTACCTTTCGGCCACCGCATCCAGCAGGTCGAAAAACTCCGGGAAACTGATTGCTGCCGATTCAGCACCGCGAATCACCGTTTCGCCTTCTGCCCGCAACGCCGCTACGCTGAAAGCCATTGCAATTCGGTGGTCACCGCCCGCATCGATAGCTGCACCATGAAGTGACTGCCCCCCGGGGACATCAAGCCCATCTTCGAATTCCTCAACCTCCGCGCCCATTGCTCGCAAGTTTGAGGCCACCAGTGCAATTCGATCACTCTCTTTCACGCGCAGTTCCTTCGCGTCACGAATGCGGATGCCGCCGCTGGTGAAGGGCGCAATGGCCGCCAATACAGGTAATTCGTCAATCAGTTGCGCTGCCAATGCACCACGAATCTCAGTTGATCGAAGTCCATCCTCCGGTGCAGTCACCTGGACAGTCCCCACAAGCTCGGCATGCTTCTCCTCCAGGTTCAGCACGGCAATGTGGGCTCCCAGCCCCGTCAGTACATCCAGCAACGTGGCGCGCGTTGGGTTCAATCCCAACTGATCAAGCACGAGGGACGATCCCCTGAATAGTGCAGCGGCGCAAAGGAAAAACGCAGCCGAGGACATGTCGCCTGGTACGGCGGCATCTATCGCGTGCAGCGCCTGAGGACCAGTAATCGAAACTGAATCGACGGTCCGCTCCACCTCGGCACCAAAAGCTCGCAGCGCCAGTTCACTGTGGTCCCGGGTTCTTATGGCTTCACGTACCGTCGTAGTTCCTTGGGTCTGCAACCCTGCCAGAAGTATGCAGCTTTTTACCTGTGCGCTTGGTACAGGCGTCGCGTATTCAATCGCCTTCAGCCGTGTACCCACGATTGTGAGCGGTGCGTGCCCTTCGGTCAGCGTCAGCCGTGCGCCCATCGCCTCCAGCGGCTTGCGAATGCGCTCCATCGGCCGCCGCGACAGGGAATCGTCGCCCATCAGCGTGAACCGCCCCTCCTGCGCCGCGAGCAGACCGCTCATCATGCGCATCGTGGAGCCGGAATTTCCACAATCGAGGATGGCCTCCTGCACACGTGCATGCCCACCCAAGCCAGTCACTTCCACCATGCCGTCTTCTGCATGACGCACGGTTGCGCCAAGAGTCTCCATGCATTTCAGCGTAGAGGCACAGTCGGCGCCTGTAGAGAAATTTGTAAAGCGAGACGTGCCTTCTGCGAATCCTGCCAGCATGGCGTAACGATGGCTGATCGATTTGTCGCCAGGCAGTCTTAGTGAGCCCAGAATGTTGCGTGCGGGACGAATCCTGCGTTCTTCAATTGCGATCTGCAAGGGGTCTCCAATTGCTTCGCGGTCTTCTTCAGTTTAACGGACGGAGTGTGCAGATTGACCCGATGGGGCCTATCGGACGCGCAAAATCAGGATTGTCTCGTCGTCAAATCGTTCCTGTGTGCCTTGGAAACGCGTTACATCGGCCAGAATTGCCTCTGCAATTTGCAGGGCGGGCAATTCGCGGGAGGCACACAGCACTGCCATCAGCCGTTCCTCGCCGTACATCTCATCGGATTCATTTTCTGCATCAAGAATACCGTCTGAGATGAGAACAATCACGTCCCCGGGCGCGGTTGTCAGTTCCGTCTCTTCATATGTCACACTTGGAAAGAGTCCAAGCGGAAAGCCCTCTGTCTTTATTATCTCCGGCTGCCCACCGCGGCACAGAACCGGCTGCACTGCGCCAGAATTCGCCACGCGAAGCCTTCTTTGCTCGTCCTCCCACAGCGCAAACAGCATCACAACATACTGCGATTCCAGTCTCCGCTCCTGGAGTGTGTTGTTCAGGAGAGTCAGCATTTCCGAAGGACTTGGCTGGTGCAGTGCGGCAGAACGCATAATGCCGCTGACGAGTGCGGCAAACAACGCCGCGGGCGCTGCCTTCCCACTCACGTCGCCTAGCACCATTGCCGTTCGGCCGGGACCGTAGTCCAAAAAGTCGTAAAGGTCTCCTCCAATAGTCCGCGCTGGTAGGAATACAGCGGCTATTTCTGCGTTAGAGTGCTGGGGGGGCACTGCAGGTTGCAGCCGAAGTTGGACCTCGCGTGCCATGGCTATGTCACGTTCCAGTTGCTTTTCCTGCCGGCTGACTGCCTGGTAGAGACGCGCATTCTCAATCGCAATCGCCACCTGCGCACCCATGGTCGTGAGCGTGCGCTGGTGCTCTTCATTGAAGAAGGAGGGTCGGGTGTGCTCCAGATCGAGCACGCCAATGACTCTCCCCTTGTGAAAGAGAGGCACAATCAGCTCCGATCGGGTCTCTGGATTCATCTCGATATAGCGTGGATCCTTGTGCACATCCGGCACGTTGACGGGCCGCCACTCACGAACGGCTGCGCCCACAAGACCGCTGGTAATCGGAATGCGGCGGAGCGGTGCATGCGCGTATCCGAATCGCCAGGCATACCGCGTAATCAACGTTTCACCCCTGTCATCCAGCAGCATGATGCTGAACATTTGATAGTCGATGACGCGCCGCAGAAGCTGTCCAATGCGTGACAGCAATTCATCGAGGTCGAGGATGGAGGTTAACTCCGCTGAAATTTCGTTCAATACGGCAAGTGTTTCAGCCTGGCGTGAAACACGCGCATAGAGCCGCGCATTCTCGATTGCTTGCGCGATACGAGATGCAGTGAGCACAAGAAGGTGCAGATGCTCGGGACGAAAATAGGCCGCCTGCTCGCTCTCGATATCCATGACGCCAATCATCCTGTTCTTGGCGATGAGAGGCACAGCCAGTTCTGAGCGCACGTTTGGATTGGCAGCGAAATAATTCGGGTCCGTTGACACATCATTCAGCAGAATTGGCTGCCGGGTAAGCGCCACTTGCCCCACAATTCCTTTACCCACGGGGAATCGCATGCGCTGCACATCCGGCGAATGCCCAATTTGGAATCGCATCCGCAAATCGTGTGTGCGCTCGCTCAAGAGCAGGATGGCAAAGATACGGTAGGGAATTACCGTGCGCACCAGTTCTGCAGTGCGCACGAGCAACGTTTGCAGGTCTAGGGTAGTATTCAGTGCATCGGCCAGCTGTACGAGGTAAGCGAGGTCCGTTGGTTCCACGCGCACATTCTGCGGGTCCAATAAGGCGTGGGGGTTCGCCGGGTCCTTTGGGCGATAGTCGCCTTCAAACTCGTGGGTCATTGGCTGTGCTGGAAGTTCCTGTGACATTTGACCAAAGGAATCATAGCGTATGTCGGGCGTCGCCGTTCTATAACGTGCGACGCGGTCGACGGGTTGCTGCCCACGGCTCAGATTGGCCGTGTATGCAGAATCTCAAATCTCCGTTTCAGGCGCAGGAATGGACTCTCAAGGTACTCATAAGAGATCGACGCTGCGGAGATAGCCAGCAGCAACCCAAGGGAAGCGGTTGCGGTCAGGTGAGTGGAACCTTTCAGTTGGTGAACGAAAGCTTCCGCAAATTCAATTGATAATCCATGGAACACATAAAGTCCGTAGGAAATCTTCCCGAGCTTTACGGTCCACTTCGGCATCGTTTCAGAATGCATCCAGCAGAAACCCTGAAGGATGCAGGCACAGCCAAGCGCTACTAGAGCATAGCCAAACATCAACGATATTCCGCTTCGCGGCAAACCGGCTGCTTCGGGCTGTTTTACTCCAAAAAAATAGCAGCCTGCAAACCAGAGAGCCGGGCCAAGCAGGACAATCCACTTCAATGGCAGCCTGGTCCATGCCGCAAACTTATTTTTAAACAGTGCCAGCAGGATTCCAGTGGCGAACATCTCAACTCCAACCAGGGAATCTGTCCAAACTGTGACCTCAGTCGCGATGTGATGCTGGCCAAACCAGAAAATGCGAATGTTGGCAATCACAATCATCGCCACGGCGCACCAGACAAGCCCGTTCCTCCT
The DNA here is from genome assembly GCA_021781255.1 of Acidobacteriota bacterium. The sequence goes on along the minus strand of JAJXXG010001306.1, from coordinate 805 downwards.
AATAAAGCGCATCATCCACGGCCAAAAAAGATAGAACTGCTCCTCGACAGATATGCTCCATAGCGCTGTCATGGGATTGTGCGGCCATCCGAAGATTCCGCAATAGATGTTGCCGGCAAAGAGCAAATACCAGAGAAATCCGACAACATCCTGATGGCGGTGCAGCAAAATTGCAATACCTATGCCTAGCGCAATCCCTGCGAAATAGAGCGGCCAGATGCGAAGAACTCTGCGTAAATAAAACCTGCGGACGGAGATTGTGGAGGTCTGTTCCCGCTCGCGCAGCAGGATGTCTGTAATCAGATAGGCGCTTAGTGCAAAGAAAAGGGGAAGCCCACAACCGCACGCTTCAGCCAGCGCAAGCCGCACTCGCCAGCTCTCCGGGCCGAGAGACGAAAGAAAGCCACTCCAGTCCCTCACAATCTGCGGCGACCTGAGCAAATGGTGCAGAAACACGAAAAAGAAGGCAAGGAAGCGCACCACGTCGAGCTCAGGCCTGTATCCTCGCAGTTCCGGCTGTGCCTGAGATGAGATTGAGTCCGCTGCCAGAGGCCCTCCTTGTTCTCCTGGTCAGTCACAAGAGCGGGATTGATGGTTTTGTTTTCTCGGTTCAAGCAGTCAACAGGAACTACTCCGCACCCAGCTCGCGCACAATTGTCACGGACGTGGAGGCCCCAATTCGATTTGCGCCGGCCTCAAGCATGGCTTGAGCATCGGCAAGAGTGCGAATTCCGCCAGATGCTTTCACGCCACAGCGGGCACCTGCCACGCCACGTAGCAGCGCCACATCGGCCGTCGTCGCCCC
>JAJXXG010000672.1 GCA_021781255.1 Acidobacteriota bacterium | reverse complement strand
TTGTAGGCGCCGTGGCTGGTGCCAATGGCGATCGCCAGCGCGTCCACGCCCGTGCGCTCGGCAAACTCCACCGCCTGGTCCGGATCGGTGACGTGCTCCAGTCCCGTTCCGCCCGCGCCGTGACCGTCTTCAATACCGCCGAGCACACCGATCTCACCCTCGACCGTGACGCCTCGCTCGTGAGCAAATTCCACCACGCGCCGCGTGACTTCCACATTCTCCTCAAAGTCGGTCGGCGTCTTGCCGTCAGTCTTCAGCGAGCCGTCCATCATGACGCTGGTAAAGCCCAGCTCGATTGCGCTTTTGCAGGTCTCAAAGCTGTTGCCGTGGTCCTGGTGCATGGCAATCGGAATCTCCGGATACAACTCCGCTGCCGCCAGCATCAGATGATAAAGATAGCGGTCCTGCGCATACTGGCGCGCGCCGCGGCTGGCCTGAATGATGACAGGCGAATTGGTTTCCTTTGCAGCTTCCATAATTGACTGGATCTGCTCCATGTTGTTCACATTGAACGCACCTACGCCGTATCCGCCCTTCGCGGCTTCGTCCAGCAGTTGTCGCATCGTTACCAGAGGCATCGTTTTATCTCCTTCTTATATGCGTTTCTGAATCCCAAAGTACTGAAAAGCCGTCTAGGTGCGCAGATTTACAGCGCGCGGAATCAGAAGTAGCAATCGCATTTATGGTATCAGACAGCGCACTTTTCAGTGGAAGTGGCACGCGAATTCAGCAGCGATTTACCCTTCGCGTCCACTCTTCTGCTTCGCGCTCGGCTTCCTCCACTTCTTCAGCACTCAATGCCGCAGCGCCCGGCCCGCTAGCTCGCGCGCTCAGCCTGGGTGGGGGCTGGAGTTCGTTGTCGGTGTCTTCGTTGGGCTGATTCTGTTGGAGAGGATTGCACATGGATTATCGAACCTCCAGCATACGGTCCAGGGCGACATGCGCCCATTTACGAACGGTTGGTGAAACTGTGATTCTGTTCACGACCTGTCCGGCTGCCAGATTTTCCAGTGCCCACGCCAGATGCTGTGGACTGATTCGATACATTGTTGTGCAGAGACAGCCGGTTTCGTCCAGCGTCATCACCCGCTTGCCCAGCGGCGCAAACCGGCGCGCCAGCCGATTCACCAGATGAATCTCTGTGCCCACAGCGAAGGTCGTTCCCGACTCAGCTTCCTCCACTATCCGGATTAACTGCTCGGTCGAACCCACTGCATCTGCCTTCTGGCAGACTTCCCAGCGACACTCCGGATGCACGATCACCCGAATCGCAGGGTACCGCTCACGCATTGTGTCCACGTGCCCGGGCAGGAATCGCTGATGCACGGAGCAATGGCCCTTCCACAGCAGAATTCGCGCCTGTTGCAGAGCGGAAATCGAAAGCCCACCTTGTGGCATCCACGGATCCCAGATCGCCATCTCCTCCCGTTCAAAGCCCATAGCAAAACCCGTGTTGCGGCCCAGATGCTGATCTGGCAGGAAAAGGATGCGTTCACCACGCGCGAAAGCCCAATCGAATGCTTGGCGAGCGTTCGACGATGTGCACACCATTCCTCCGCGTTCGCCACAAAACGCCTTGATCGCCGCAGTTGAATTCATATACGTCAGTGGAATCAGACCCTGGGTGGCTCCGACGCGCTCCAGTTGCTCCCAACATGCCTCTACCTGAGAAATCTCCGCCATGTCCGCCATCGAGCAGCCGGCATTCAGATCAGGCAAAATCACTTGTTGCAGCGCATTCCCCTGATCGTCGCGTCGAGCAAGCACGTCCGCGCTTTCCGCCATGAAATGAACCCCACAGAAGACGATAAATTCGGCATCTGTGCGCGTGGCAGCCTGCGCCAGTTTGTAGCTATCGCCGGTCGCGTCTGCAAAGGCAATGACTTCATCGCGCTGGTAGTGATGCCCCAGAATCATCACTCGTTGCCCCAGTTGCTTCCGCGCAGCGCGAATCCGGGCATCCGCCGAGTGATCTGGCATTGCCAGATAATCGTCCAGATTGTGCTCGTTCAGGCTGCATTGCGCAGTCGTTATCAGCCCGGGTTCGGGCAATGCTGTTGTGCTCATCGTCTCATTCCGCCTTCAGTCTGCGTGGCAGTTGCCTTGCAGACGGTGATGTTGAAAGCCTTGCTGGCTGCAGCGAACTCGCTTCGGCAAAACCATAGAACGCCGACCAGTCCGCGGGGATGTTGCAGCCGTGCCGGGTTGCAAGGCGCGTTCTTTCGCACACGCAGCAACCCTGTATAACTTCATTGTACTCACATGTAGAGTTGATCCCTCCGGCATGCAAAAATCGATCGCGATGGAGTGGATTTCAAAATGATCCTTTTGGTCTCAGATAGCGAGGATGGAATGCGTCATGGTGGGGATATCCTTTGGCCCGGAAGGAGCAGTTGCGAATTCAGAGTGAACGGTTGCGGCAACCATATTTGTCGCATTTCAAATGCACAGATTGTCGATTCGGGGTGCGAATCAACGGAATCTCCATCCCCGATAACTTTTTGCTCCTCTTGTCTTGGACGAGAGCCAGTCTTGAAGTCTAAGGAGTGTCTAAGGTGTTTAGATTCTTACTGTAAGCATCCGATGTCGACCGATGGTTTGAAAGTATGGTCAAAACTGAATGTTGGCATGGCTGCCGGGTGCTTGCCGGTTCTGCTTTGCGGTCAATAGAGTAGAACTGTTCTGCAATCGAAGGGCATGGGGAAGGTTTATGCCGGTTGTTTCACCGATCTTTGCTGCCTGCTGGTTGCCTGGCCTGACGCTGGCCGAGCCAGTACATTTTTCGCTGGTGGAGAAGCTGCTGTTGGCGAGTCTGATTGCAGCTTCGGGCTGGCTTTTCTGGCGGCGATTCGGGGTCATTGCGCGGCGCATTCTGGCAGCGCGAAAGGACGCGGATTTTCGCCTCTTTCCGCTGGGTCGGCGCTGCTGGGACTTTTTCTGGGAGGTGCTGTGCCAGGCAAAGGTGATTCGGGAGCGCCCACTGCCAGGGCTGGCGCACGCTTTTGTCTTCTGGAGCTTTCTGGCGTTTGCGCTGGTCACGGCGAATCATGTGGCGACGGGGTTTGGAGTCGGATTTCTGGATCCGAGTGGATTTTTCGGCCAATTATATTTTCTGATCGCCGCGATTTTTGCTCTGGCTTGTGCGGTGTCGATTGCCGGCCTGTTTGTGCGGCGATTTATGGTGCGTCCGGTTTGGCTGGCGCACAAGGATCAGACGGTTTCCTGGGAATCGGGCGTGATTGCCGGGCTGATTTTCCTGCTGATGACGACATATCTGGGAGCATTTTTCGTCACGGATGGAAGTCTGGCAGCGCGGCTGTTGTGGTGGGCGCATACGCTGACCTTGCTAAGCTTTTTGCCGTTGGTGCCGCATACGAAGCATTTGCACCTGATTCTCAGCCCGGTAACGGTGTTTCTGTCGCGCGGCAGCTTCAGCCGGATTCCCCCGCTGGCGGATGATGACGACTTTGGCCTGGTAACGGGCAGGGATGTGACGCAGTTGACGTCGTTACAGGTGTATTCGTGCGTGGAGTGCGGACGGTGCACGGAGCATTGCCCGGCGGCGAATACGGGCAAGGAACTGAACCCGCGCGAGATTGTTCTTGGGCTGCGGGGGTATCTGAACGAGTTTGGCCCGGCGAGCGAGGAGCCGCTGCTGGGGCGTTGGAATTCGCAGCAGGCAGCGTTCCAGTGCACGACTTGCGGGAGCTGCGAGTTCCAGTGTCCGGTGGGGATTGAGCATCTGCCGGTGATTGTGGGATTGCGGCGCGGAGCGGTGAATACGGGCGAGTGGGAAGACGAGCATGGCGGGAAGCTTTTTCTGGCGCTCGAAAGGAGTGGGAACGCGCTGGGAATGGCGCATTCAGAGCGGGAAAAGTTCATATCACGCGAAGAGCTTCCATCGTTTGATGGCTCGCAGGAGTATTGCCTGTGGCTTGGCTGCATGGGCGGTTATGACCCCAAAGGACGCGAGATCATTCGGTCCTTTGTGGAAGTGATGCGTTATCTGGGTACGAGTTACGGCGTGATGCGGCGCGAGAAGTGCACCGGCGACCCAGCGCGGCGGTTGGGTAACGATTTGGTCTTTCAGCAGCTTGCAGAGGCAAATCTGGAGACCTTGGCGCAGAACAAGGTGAAGAAGATTGTCTCCATCTGTCCGCATTGTGTGCGGACGATCAGCGAAGACTGGAAGGCGTATGGAACGCCGCCTGAGATTGAGCACCATAGCGAGTTTCTGGCGCGGCACCAGGCGCAGCTGCCAAAGAACGCGGCGAGCCAGACTGGACAGACGGTTTTCCACGATCCTTGTTATCTGGGTCGCTATCGCAACGTGTACGAGGAGCCGCGCGCCATTGTGCGTGCCCATGGGGAACTGGTAGAGGCAGAGCGTAGCCATGAGCGCAGTTTCTGTTGCGGTGCTGGAGGCGGTTTGGCGTTTCTGGGCGAGGAACAGGGCGCGCGTGTGAGCGAGACGCGGATGGAGCAACTCGTGGCGACGGGTGCGACTACGATTGGAGCGGCGTGCCCGTTTTGTAACACGATGTTTCGTGACGCGTTGGCCAGCCGCGGAGAAGGCGTTCCGCAGCTACTGGATATTGCGCAGATTGCGGCGGCGGCTTTGCCGAGAAACATGAAAGAGAGTGAATCACTCAACATGCAGGAAGAGAGACGGGAAGAGAGATGAAGATAATCGTTGCCATCAAGCAGGTGCCCGAACGCGACGCTCGCATACGGATTGACAGTGCGGGCAAGTGGATTGCACTCGATGAGATTGAGTTTCGGATGAACGAGTCGGACGCATACGCGCTGGAAGAGGCGCTGTTGCTGAAAGAAGCGCAGGGCGGCGAGGTGGTGGTGCTGAGCGCGGGGCCGGAGCGCGTGGGCCAGACGATTCGCGAGGCGCTGGCCAAGGGCGCGGATCGCGGCATCCATATCGCAAGCGATAGGCTGGGCGAATATGACGCGCTGGGCGTGGCGCGCCTGATGGCAGCGGCGATTGCCGATGAGCAGGCCGATCTGATTTTGACCGGGTTGCAGTCGGACGATCTGGGATTGGGCCAGACGGGTGTCATTCTCGCGGAGTTGCTTGGGATTCCGCATTCGAGCCTGATCCTGAAGATCGAAAAGACCGAAGTCGGCATTCGTGTGCTGCGGGAGCTGGAGGATGGATGGTTCCAGCACATTGAGATGACAACGCCGGCGCTGCTGACGATCCAAAGCGGTAATACACGGCTGCGCTATGCGACGCTGATGGGCATCAAGAAAGCCCGGAGCAAGGATCTGCGCGTGATCGAAGCCGATGCTCTCGGCGTGGATGCGGCACGATGCGTGAGCCTGGACTCGGTGATGCTGCCAAGCCGACAGAAGACGACACAGATGCTGACCGGCACTCCAGCCGAAGCAGCCGCAGCGCTGGTGGAAAAACTCCAGCAGGAGGTACGGGTACTATGAGCACGGTTCTTGTGTTTTTGGAAGCAAAATCCGGTGAGCCAACACGCATTTCGCTGGAGGCACTGGCGGCCGGAGCGCAGATAGCAGCGGCTACGGGAGCAGCGCTTGCTGCGGCGATGGTGGGAGCGGCGACG
>JAJXXG010000703.1 GCA_021781255.1 Acidobacteriota bacterium | reverse complement strand
TCCGCTGACAAACAGCACCGGGAAGATGCGGTCTTCGCGAATCGCCTCATGCAGCGCGGTGATCAGGTGCTGCTCGGGAATGGTGCCCTCGGCAAAGAACTCCTCCATCAGCTCGTCCTTGCCCTCGGCTACCAGCTCCACCAGCGCCTCATGCGCGGCCTTGGCCGGGCCTGCCAGCGCGGCGGGAATCTCGCCAATCTTGCCGCGGCCGTCGCCCCCGGCGGTATAGAAAAAGGCCTCCATCGTCACCAGGTCCACCACGCCGTGAAAGCCGTCAGCGTCTGATATGGGCAACTGCACCGGCACGCACTGGCGTCCCCAGCGGTCATGCAAATCTTCAATCAGCGCGCTCAACCCGTTCTGGCCGCCCGCCTTGGGGTGGTCCATCTGGTTGATGACCACCACGCGGGGCACGTTGGCCTCCTCGGCATACTTCCACACGCGCTCGGTCACCGGCTCCACGCCGCTCTGCGCGTTCACCACCACCATGGCCGTCTCCACCGGCAGCAGCGCGGCGCGCGCCTCGTGGGAGAACATGTGGAAGCCGGGCGTATCCACAAGGTTGATCTTCGCGCCCTGCCACTCGGCAAAGGCCACGGCGTTCTGCATGGTAATGCCGCGGGCCACCTCTTCTTCGTCATAGGCGGTCGCGGCGGAGCCATCTTCCACGCGGCCCTGCGTGGGAGTCATCTTTGCGGCATGCAGCAGAGCGGCGATCAATGTGGATTTGCCGCTGTGCGCATGCCCCACTACAGCTACGTTGCGGATCTCACTTCCCTGGTACGTTTTCATGGTGTTTCTCCTCTTGCGGTTGAAGAGCTGAGCGTGAAGGGCATGTTTGCCCGGGTCGGAAAAGCAAGCCGCGCGGCGCCCATTGCGGTGCCGCGTCGCGGGAATGCATAGGATTGCGATGAGGGGTGGCGCAGGGGCTTCGCAAAGGCGTCCCGTGAGACGTCAGCGGGTCCGAATTGCCGGGCTTGAGGGCCCAGTCTGCCGTCTTCCTCGTCCATCGGGAGAGTCTCCGGCAGGCGCCCGGCGCGGGAACAGCAGGCTTGCGCCCGGCGTCTTGCTGTAAGAACGGGATGCTATCACACGCAGAGCCGGGGCGTCCTGTGACTTGGCGCACACGCCAGCAGGCGCCGCACCCATCCTCAGAAATTCGAAAAGCTTACCAGTGCAGCACGGGCAGCAGCGCGGAGTAGTCGTCGGTCCACAGCCGCAGTCCGGGCTGGGTGCGCGGCATGTGCGCATGCGCGGCCATCTGCGGCTGCTGGAAGAAGGCCGCATCGTCGGTGAGTAGCATCCATGTGGCGGTAAACTCGCCGCGTTCGTCGTTGGCATAGCTGGTCACGCGCCGGGCCTGCATGCCCGCGGCCTGCGCCAGCAGGGCAATGGCCGGTTCAAGGTCCACATGCTGGTTTGAGATGTGGAAGGCCAGGATGCCGCCCGGAGCCAGATGCCGCCGGTAGAGCGCCACCGCCTGCGTGGTTAGCAGGTGCAGCGGAATGGCATCGCCGGAGAAGGCATCGACGACCAGCACGTCAAAACCCTGCGGCGGCTCCTGCGCCAGCGTCAGTCGGCCGTCGCCGTCCAGAATCCGTATCTGTGCGCCGGACTCCCGCAGATACGTGAAGACGTTCTGCGCAATGGGCGCAACGCCGGGGTTGATCTCATAAAAGCGGATGCGGTCGCCCGTGCGTCCATACGCGGCCAGGGTGCCCGCGCCCAGGCCAATGACGCCGATGTTGCGCGGGCGGTTCTGGCAGCAGAAGCGCAGCGCCAGTCCCACGCCGGAGTCCTCGGCGTAGTAGGAGGTCGGCGTCCGGCGTTGCTCGTCGGTGCCAAAGATCTGCGTGCCGTGCTGGATGGTTCCGTTGGTCAGCGTGCGCAGCCTGGCTCCGGGATAGCTCAGCGTCTGCTTCACGCGCAGGCTGGCATAAAAGTTGCGCACCGCGGCAATGGTGTCGCGCTGGTAGGCGATGTAAATCCACGAGAGCAGCACGGCCAGCATCACGCTGGCCGCCGACCACAGCATGCGCTGGCTCCATCCGCTGCGCCAAGTCACGGCCAGCGCCAGCAGTGCCGTCACCAGGAACGTAATGGCCAGGTCGTAGTTGAAGCGGAACAGCAGCGGCGCGGCAATGCCGATAAGGAAAGAGCCCAAAGCGCCGCCTGCGGCAAACAGCAGGTAGAAGAGCGTGGACTCCGACGCGCGCCGGGGACGCAGCGCATACGCCTCGGCATGAAAGAAGTAGCAGGAGACGAAGGTCTCCAGCAGGAAAAACAGGATGCTGATGCGCAGCGGCAGTGAGACATCCGTCTGCGCCAGCATGTAGGCCAGCCCGCCCAGCATCACCACCAGAAAGCGCGTAGCCAGCGCGCGCGAGTAGAGGCGCGGAAACTGGAAGGCGAGGATGAGCGTGATCAGGTAGACGGCCAGCGGCAGAATCCACAGCAGCGGAATAGCCGCAATGTTGGAGGTGAGATAGCTGGTCACGGCGCTCAGCTGCATGGCCGCTCCCATGGGCAGCAGCACCCACAGCAGCCGGTGGCCCAGCGGCGCGGCGGGCTCATCGGCGTCGTGCGCAGCCGCGGCCTGCGTTGCCGTGCCGGCAGCCGCGCGCATGCGCCACGTCAGGCTGGCCGCCAGCAGAGCAAACGCCACAAAGCCGCCTGCCCACACCAGCCGTTGCGCCTGCAGCGTCAAATGCGGCTCAATCAGCACCGGGTACAGCCCCAGCGCCAGCAGCGATGCCAGATTCGAAAGCGCAAAGAAGCGGTACGGCACGCCCGCCGATTGCAGCCGCGCCCACCAGAACTGCAGCAGCGGACTGGTAGCGCCCAGCACCAGGAACGGCAGCCCGATCCACACGCTCAGTGCGGCAAAGACGGTGGTGACGGGATGCTCTGAGCCTCCGCCCGCGCCACTGCCGCGCAGCGCCCATGCCGCGGCAGCGGCGGCGGCCAGCGCCAGCAGCGCCAGGTGCAGGCTCCAGCGGCTGCTGCGCGTCATCCAGTGCGCATACAGGTAAGCACACAACAGCGCTGTCTGAAAGAAGACCAGGCAGGTGATCCACACGGCAGCCGAGCCGCCCAGCCAAGGTAGCAACTGCTTGGCCGCAACCGGTTCCACCAGGAACAGCAGAAACGAGCCGAGAAAGACGGCACCGCCAAACCGCAGTCGCAGTCCGGCCACGCCCTCTTTCTCTGTCGTCATACGCCTCTACAGGCTCGCGGAGGCGGGCAGGATGTCTTCTACGTCCACCCACTGCGTGGGATAGTTGCCCGTGTAGCAGGCAGTGCAGAAGCCGTTGCCCTCGCCGCCGTCGCAGCACCGGATCAGTCCGTCGAGCGAGAGATAGGCCAGCGAATCTGCCTCAATAAAGCGCCGTATCTCCTCAATTGACTGGTTCGCGGCGATCAGGTCGCGCTTGCTCGGCGTATCTACGCCATAGAAGCAAGGCGAAATGGTGGGCGGACAGCTGATGCGAAGGTGAACCTCCTTCGCCCCCGCGCCGCGCACCATGCGGACAATCTTGCGGCTGGTGGTGCCGCGGATAATGGAGTCGTCGATGAGCACCACGCGCTTGCCCTGCAGCAGATTCCGCACCGGGTTCAGCTTGAGGCGCACGCCAAAGTCGCGCACGCGCTGCTCCGGCTCAATAAAGGTGCGGCCCACGTAGTGGTTGCGGATCAGGCCCAGACGGAAGGGAATGCCGGCCTCTTCCGCATAGCCAAGGGCGGCGGTCACGCCGGAGTCCGGCACGGGCACCACCACGTCTGCGGGCACGCCGGACTCGCGCGCAAGCTGGCGGCCCATCTGGTCGCGGCTCTCCTGCACCCAGCGGCCAAAGATGCGGCTGTCCGGCCGGGCAAAGTACACATGCTCAAAGATGCAGCTCGACTGCGGCACACCGTTGGCGTACTGGCGGCTGGTCACGCCATCCTCAGTTACCATCACCAGCTCGCCCGGCAGCACGTCGCGCTCATACTCGGCGCGCAGCAGGTCAAAGGCGCAGGTCTCTGAGGCAAATACGATGGTGTCCGGCCCGTCCGCATTGCGGATGCGCCCCATCGAAAGCGGGCGGAAGCCTCGCGGATCGCGGGCGGCAAACACGCGGTCGCGGGTCATCATCACGATGGAGAAGGCGCCTTCCACCTGCGAAAGCGAGTCCGCAATGGCGTCCACCAGCGTGCCGGCCCGCGAGTGCGCGATGAGCTGCACAATAATCTCCGAGTCGGATGTGGTCTGGAAGTAGGCTCCGGCTCTCTCCAGCCGCGAGCGGATATTGCCCAGGTTCACCAGGTTGCCGTTGTGGGCAATTGCGATCAGTCCCTTGGTGGACTCCACGCGGATCGGCTGCGCGTTCAGCAGCGCGGAGTCGCCCGTGGTGGAGTAGCGCGTGTGGCCAATGGCCATGCGCCCGGGCAGCTTCTGCAGCACGTCGTCCGTGAAGATTTCTGAGACGAGGCCCATGCCCTTGATGTTGGCCAGGTGCTGGCCGTCGGCCGTGGCAATGCCCGCCGACTCCTGCCCGCGATGCTGCAAGGCATAAAGTCCCAGATACGCCTGCCGCGCTGCGTCCGGATGTCCGTGGATGGCCACGACGCCGCACTCCTCGCGGAGCTTGGGATCGGCGTCCCATTCCATGCGGCCCTGCGTTTCCATGTCCACGTCCGTTGTGTCTGCGATCCCCGGAACCCCCTGAAACAGCAGCCGGATCATGCGTTCACCTCGTCGTGGAGTGCCGCTTCAAGCGAGTTGCTCCACGGCCTGCACAGCTCGGCCAGCGGCGCGGAGATAAACGCGTCGCCGTAAACCTTGATCTCCAGCCTGTCTCCGCCCGTGGTGCCGATGCGCGCCACCTGGTATCCGAAGTGGTCGGCCAGCTCCTCAATCTGCGCGATGCGGCTGGGGTCCGCGGAAAGAATCATCGTCGATGCCGGCTCGGCGAAGAGCCCAAACAGCGGATGCACCATCAGCGACTGCTCCTGCTCCACCGTGGCTCCAATGCTCTTCGGGAACGTGGCCTGAGCAATCGCCACCGCCATGCCGCCGTCAGAGACATCGCAGGCGGATTGGATCAGTTGGCGCTCGCCCAGCTCGACCAGCAGCGTGTGCAGGTCTGCCTCCGCCTCCAGGTCCAGCGCGGGCGGTTGGCCCCATACGGTGCCCAGCACCACCTTGGCATACTCGGAAGAGCCGAACGTGATCAGCTCGGCGCTGGCGTGGATCTCCGTGGGGGCATCCTCTGAGACGACAACCGCCTCGGTGCCCAGAACGCCCGGCGCAACGCTCGACGTGGCGTCCGTTGGCTCCGGATGGAAGGGCACGTGCAAATTCGGATCCGGCTCCTCGCCAAAGGGAATCGGCCACATCAGCAGAATTGCGTCCCCGGGGCGCTGAAATGCCGCCGGCACAGCCCTCGTCACGTCATCCAGAATGCCCACGATGCCCAGAACCGGCGTGGGATAGATGCCCTCGCCGCGGGTCTCGTTGTAGAGCGAGACGTTGCCGCCCGTGATGGGCGTGCCAAGCGCGGTGCAGGCCTCCGCAATACCGTCAATGGCGGCGGAGAACTGCGCCATGATCTCGGGCTTCTCCGGATTGCCGAAGTTCAGGCAGTTGGTGGCGGCAACGGGCGTTGCGCCGGTTGAGGCCACCTTGCGCGATGCCTCGGCCACGGCGTGCATGGCGCCCAGCTTGGGGTTCAGGTAGGACCAGCGTCCGTTGCCATCCAGCGCCATGGCCAGGCCGCGCTCGTGGCCCGGCGTACCGGTGCCCTTGATGCGCATCACGCCGGCCTCGCCGCCGGGGCCTTGCACGGTGTTGGTCTGCACCATGGTGTCGTACTGCTCATGCACCCAGCGCTTGGAGCAGATGTTGGCGCTGCCCAGTATCTGTTTCAGGTCCGCCGTGTAGTCGCGATCCTCGACCAGCTTGGCCTGCGCTTCCTCCGTCGGCTCCAGCGGCAGAGGACACTGCCACGTCCCCACCGGGCGACGATACACCGGCGCCTCATCCGTCAGTGACTGGTTGGGAATATCGGCCATCAGCACGCCATGATGCCGGATGCGCAGTCGCGGCTCCGGAATCACGGTGCCCACGATGACGGCGTCCAGACCCCACTTGGCAAAGACCTTCATCACCTCGTCTTCGCGGCCGCGCTCGGCCACCAGCAGCATGCGCTCCTGGCTCTCGGACAGCATGATCTCGTAGGCGCTCATGCCCGTCTCGCGCTGCGGCACATTGTCCAGCTCCACGTCCAGACCCACGCCGCCGCGCGCGCCCATCTCGCAGGTGGAGCAGGTCAGGCCGGCGGCGCCCATGTCCTGAATGCCGACAATCGCGCCCGTCTTCATCGCCTCCAGGCAAGCTTCCAGCAGCAGCTTTTCCATGAAGGGGTCGCCCACCTGCACGTTGGGCCGCTTCTGCTCCGAGCCTTCCTTGAACTCCTCGCTGGCCATGGTGGCGCCGTGGATGCCGTCGCGGCCGGTCTTGGCGCCCACATAAATAACAGGGTTCCCCGTGCCCGTGGCCTTGCCGTAGAAGATTTCGTCCTTATGCACCAGCCCCAGCGCAAACGCGTTCACCAGCGGATTGCCGCTGTAGCAGGGCTCAAACTTGGTTTCGCCGCCCAGGTTGGGCACGCCAAAGCAGTTGCCGTAACCGGCAATGCCGCTGACCACGCCCTCCACAATGGAGTGGTTCTTCGGCACCAGTTCCGGCTCCGGCGAATCCTCCGTGCGGATCGGCCCAAAGCGCAGTGAATCCATCACTGCCAGCGGCCGGGCGCCCATCGTAAAGATGTCGCGCAGAATGCCGCCCACGCCCGTGGCCGCGCCCTGGAAGGGCTCAATATAGCTGGGATGGTTGTGGCTCTCAATCTTGAAGGCGCAGGCCCAGCCGTCGCCCACGTCAATAATGCCGGCGTTCTCGCCCGGCCCCTGCACCACCCGCTCGCTCCGCGTGGGCAGGCGCTTCAGGTGCACGCGGCTGGACTTATAGGAGCAGTGCTCGCTCCACATAACGCTGTAAATGCCCAATTCCGTTAGAGATGGGACACGCCCAAGAGCTGCAAGAATGCGCTCGTATTCTTCCGGCGTAATGCTGTGCTGGGCCAGCAACTCCGGGGTGACGACAACAGGCTCGGGAACGGCGGCGGATGTGGCGTGGTTGGTCATCGCGTATGCCACCATTGTCGCACGGAAGACGCTTTCCGGTGCCACCCGGCAGGGCGCCGGGCAGGGAATCCGGGGGCTCCACCTGGGCCACCCGGCCCCGACAAAACCGGGCCTGAAACTGGCCCAAAGCGCTTTGGAATCAGCTCGAAGCGGGTCCGAAGCCGCAGAACCGGCCGCCACCGCGCCCGCCCGGCCAGCGGCCAGCGGACCACCGTGCCGCGAGGGGAAGCCAGCCGAACCCAGCGCAGCCTGCCAGCCGGAGAAACCGGACAAAGTGTTCGTCTTGACAGGCCCCGGGGGCAGGCTTAAAGTTGGCTCAACGCGGAATGCATACGTATACATGAACACGTATACACCCGCTGCGAAGCCAGCGTGCCCGCATGCTCCTTCGTCGCAGGCTCTGCTTCCACGCATGGTTGCGATGGCCATCCTCCGAGCAGCCTCGCAGGCATGCTGCGGGATTCGTTCCGTCACGAACGAGTCCTCGGGCTCCAACTCCTGTCTGGCTGAAGATACCCTGACACATTCAGCCGGCAGGAGTGCCGTACTGCCAACTGCGGAGGGCTCCGTGTCGAGGGCGAAGACTCGCACCTTCGTCCTCGACATCTTTTCCGCGCCTCACGTATAGTTTGGTCCAGCCGGCCCCGGCAAGGTACTCCATTTGTGCATACGCCAACCGCTGAACTCAGCCCGCTGGGCCTTGCCGTCATCCCCGCCTATTTCCTGACCACCCTCGTCATCGGATGGCTCTCCCGCCGGCGCACTGCGAATGCGGGCCAATATTTGAATGCCAGCCGTTCCATCTCCATGGGTGTGGTGGCCGCGTCGTTTCTCTCCGCCAACTGCGGCGCGCTGGAGATCGTGGGCCTCAGCGCCATGGCTGCCGAGTATGGCGTGCAGGCCTTTCACTTCTACTGGATCGGCGCCATCCCCGGCATGGTCTTTCTTGCCCTCTGGATGATCCCCGTCTACAGGCAGAGCGGCGTGCACAGCGTGCCGGAGTATCTTGAGGTGCGCTATGACCGGCGCGTCCGGCTGCTGAATGCCTACGTCTCGGCCATCGTGATGCTCATGCTCTCCGGCATCAGCCTCTATGCCATGGCGCAGGTACTGCATGTGCTTGTAGGCCTCCAGTTCTGGGTCGGCGCGCTCATCTCCGCCGTGGTGGTGCTCGTCTACGTGCTCATGGGCGGCGTGCGCGCCACCATCTACAACGAAGTCTTTCAACTCGTGGTCATGGTCGCCGGCCTGGCGCCCATCTTCGTGCGCACCGTGGGCATTGTCAAAAGCGGTGCGCCGCTGCCGGGCATGCAGGGCCACCTGTGGAGCCGTCTTCCGCTGGTGGATCCGCATGGGCAGATGGACCTGACCGGCGTGATGCTCGGCCTGGGCTTTGTGCTCAGCTTCAGCTACTGGGGAACGGACTTTGTGCAGATTCAGCGCGCTCTGGCAGCGCGTACCCTGGCAGAGGCGCGCCAGGTCCCCTTGTGGGCCGGCTTCGGCAAGCTCGCCTTTTCGCTGTTGGTGGTCATTCCCGGGCTCGCGGCCATCCACACGTTGCCGCAACTGGGCACCGTGCAGCGCTTCGATCAGGCTCTGCCCGCCATGATGACCCTCTTCTACAGCCCCACCCTGCTCGGACTCGGGCTCACTGCGCTGGTGGCCAGCCTCATGTCCGGCCTTGCCGCCAACATCTCCGCCTTCGCCGCCGTCTGGACGCAGGACATCTATCGCACGCATCTGCGCCCCGGGCGCACCGAGCGCCACTACCTCTACATCGGCAAGCTCGCCACCATCGTTGCCATGGGGATCGGCATTGCGGAGTGCACCAGCAGCTTCTACTTCAGCAACCTGATGGAGCAGGTGCAGCTGATCTTCTCGCTCTTCGGTGCGCCCTTCTGGGCCATCTTTCTGCTGGGCATGACCACGCGGCGCACCACCGCCCGCGGCGCCTTCCTCGGCTTTCTCTGCGGCGCGGGCGTCTCGCTTGCGCATGAGTCCGCCGTAATGCTCCGGCTTATCCGCTACGGCAGCATCATGAACGCCAACTTCCACATCGCGCTCTACAGCTTCGGCATCGCGCTGGTTGTGGCCTCGCTGGCCAGTACCGAGCCCGAGCGCGAAACAGCGCCGCAGCCAGCCCCCATGCGCCTGACGCTGCGCGAAGGGCTGCGCGGCGAAAAGATCGGCAGGCTGCTCGTGCTCTCCGCACTGCTGCTTGCCATCTGCGCTCTTCTCAACTTTGCCTGGCGCTGATCCCGTTCATGTGCGCGTTCGGGGCGCCGGCCCGGTCGACTCCCGCTCTACCAGCAGCACAGGAACCGAAAGCAGCGGTCCGCGCGTGCCCACGTTTTGCTGCAGCTTGCCCAGGGCCTCCAGGCAGCGCTCGGCCATCTCCCGGCGCGCAACTGCGACAGTGGTGAGCGGGGGAAACGCCGCCTCACCGAGCAGAATCCCGTCAAAGCCCACCAGCGACATCTGCGTCGGTACGCCGATGCCCAGCGCATGCAACGCGCGCAGTGCGCCCAGCGCCGTCAGGTCGTTCACCGTCATCACCGCCGTTGGTCGTCGCTGCTGGCGCAGCAGAGAGCGCATGGCCGCATCGCCGCCGTTCACGCGGTAGTCCCCCGCGCGCACAAAGCGTGGCTCAAAGCGCAGTTCGGCCTCCGCCAGCGCCTGTTGAAAGGCCTGCAGTCGAATCTCTGAGGTGCGCAGCCCTTCGGTGCCTCCAATGAATCCGATGCTGCGATGTCCCAGCGCCTTCAGCCGCAGCACGGCCTCGCGGTAGCCATCTTCAAAGGCGATGGCCACATCGGCGCAGCCCTTCTGCGCGCGTCGCCGGTCGATGGTCACAATCGGAATCTGCTGATTGAGGATCGGCTCAACGGCGCGCGTGTCCACCTCCGACGCCATCATCACAACGCCATCCACGCGTCGCATCAGCATGCGCCGCACCGTGTTGGTCAGCTTCTGCTGGCTCGATTGTGTGGTGGCCACCAGCACCTCGTGATCCTGCTCCACAAACACATCTTCAAACTCCAGCAGAAACTCCGGGTAGAAGGGATTGGTCAGGTCCGGCAGGATGATGCCGTACGTATTGCTGCGCCCGTACTTCAGCGTAGTGGCCGAAGGGTTGGGGATGAACCGCAGCTCCTTCAGCGCCTTGCGCACGCGCTCCGCCGTCTCCGCCTTCACCGCGCCGGAGCCGTTCAGCACACGCGAAACAGTAGCGGTGGAGACGCCCGCGCGCAGGGCAACGGTACGCATATTGCGGGCAATCTCAGGCGGCTGCGAACGCACAGGGAACTCCTCCGAAAATGATGGTAATCGTTTGACGCGGCCGTGTGATGCCGGTACCATCGTGAGTTTGTGTGTACGTGTACATGGCTTGCCACTGCGGCGTCCCTTCAGAAGTACGCCACTGGCAAACGGCCACCGCTCAATCCGGACATCCGCCACCGCGCCGCACGTGCAAACCCAGGAGAGTCGCCCATGATGCGCCATAATGCAAAGCAATCTCTACTGCACGTCAGGCCGCTCACGGTCGCCTGCCTGTTCGCCGTGGCGGTCGCGGCCCACGCCGCAGCCTCCGCGCGCCACACCGTGGCAGTGGTCGGTCAGCACTTCGTGGTTGATGGCAAGCCGCTCCAGATCATCGCCGGCGAGATGCACTACTCGCGCGTTCCGCGCGCCTACTGGCGTCAGCGCTTCCGCATGGCCCGTGCCATGGGGCTCAACACCATCACCACCTACGTCTTCTGGAACCTGCATGAGCCGCGCCCCGGCGTCTTCGACTTCACCGGCCAGAACGACGTCGCCGAGTACATCCGCGAGGCGCAGCAGGAGGGCCTGTACGTGATCTTGCGGCCCGGCCCCTACGTCTGCGCCGAGTGGGATCTGGGCGGATATCCCGCCTGGCTGCTCAAGGATCCCCATCTCGTGCTGCGCAGTCGCGACGCCCGCTACATGGCCGCCGTCAACGCATGGTTCACCCGCCTGGGCAAAGAGATCGCGCCGCTGCTGGCGCAGAACGGCGGGCCCATCCTCGCCGTGCAGGTGGAGAACGAGTACGGCTCCTTCGGCGATGACCACCAATATATGGAAGACGTGAAGGCCGCGCTCCAGCGCAGCGGCATGGGCGCCGGCGTGCTCTACACCGCCGATGGTCCTGAGCAGCTACCCAAAGGTTCGCTGCCGGAACTGCCCGCGGTCATCAACTTCGGCACCGGCGAAGCCCGGCAGGCCTTCGCCACGCTCGACAAGGAGCGCCCCGCATCCCTGCGCATGACCGGCGAGTACTGGGATGGCTGGTTTGATCACTGGGGCGAAAAGCACCACGTCACCGACGGCCCCAAACAGGCCGCCGAACTCGACTGGATGCTTCGCCAGGGCTACTCGGTCAACCTCTACATGTTCCACGGCGGCACCAGCTTTGGCTGGATGAATGGCGCCAACAGCGACGGCAAAAACTACCAGCCGGACACCACCAGCTACGACTACGACGCGCCGCTCAGCGAGAGCGGTGAACCTGCCGCCAAATACTTTCTCTTCCGCGACGTCATCCGCAAGGCCACCGGCATCACTCCGCCCCCGGTGCCCGGCCGCGCCGCTCCGCGCAGCTTCCCGGTCTCCATGGGCGTGGAGACGGCCTCGCTCTGGCACAATCTCCCGCAGCCGGTCGAGTCCGACACGCTGCTCACCATGGAAGATCTCGACCAGGCCTACGGTTACATTCTTTATCGCACCAGCCTGCAGCCCGGCATGGGCGGCGACCTCGTCCTGAACGGCCTGCATGACTATGCGCAGATCTACATCAACCAGGAACTGGTGGGTACGCTCGACCGCAGGCTCGGCCAAACGCAGCTCAGCCTGCCCGTCGTCCGCTCCGCCGCCACACTCGACATCCTCGTTGAGAACAGCGGCCGCGTCAACTTCACCACCGCCCTTCGCGGCGAGCGCAAAGGCATCACCGGCGGCGTCACGCTCGCAGGCAAGGCACCGCAGCACTGGCAAATTTATTCATTGCCCATGCGGCAGCCGTCCTCGCTGCGCTTCCTGCCCCAGTCCTGCAGCGGCCCGTGCTTCTATCGAGCCAAGATGCAGGTGGCCGCCCCGGCAGACACCTTTCTGGACACGCGCTCGCTGCACAAGGGCGAGCTCTGGATCAACGATCGTCCGCTAGGCCGCTTCTGGTCCATCGGGCCGCAGTACTCGCTCTATCTGCCAGGCCCCTGGCTCAGCAAAGGCGCCAACACACTCATCTACTTTGATCTGCAGGGCGGCCCGCAGGACCACGTGCATAGCGTTCCAGCGCCCATTTTCGAGCGGCCCGCGCCCACGCGCAAGCCGTAGCGTCATACCAGACCATCAGCGGCGAGTTCACTCCAAGCGGCCCGCGCAAGCCCCGGCCGCTGCCCGCAATGGTATGCTTACAACTGGCACGTATCGCTGGAGACTCCTCCAGAAACAGGGCCGGGATGGCGGAACTGGCAGACGCAGCGGACTCAAAATCCGCCGACCCTTGCGGTCATGGGGGTTCGACCCCCCCTCCCGGCACCAAAGTGCTCCAGCACCCAGACAAACAGTCTTCCTCCGCAGCCAGGCTCTTTCGCAGCCATGTTGAGGGCCGTGTGTTCCCCGGCCGCGCGTCCGGCAGCGGCGCCTGCGCGGCGCCGTGCCGCTGACAGCCGTTCAATGCGACTTCAGTTTTATGCTTTCCGTGTATCGTGCGCGTGATATGCAAAGCATTCGTGAACCACGGATTTTCCGTGCTAATCTTCTACCGACTATGCGCCGGATGTTTGTTCTGCTCTTTGTCTTTGCAGCCGTATCTCTTCAAGCCCAGAAGTTTGTTCCGAAGTCCATCCAGTTCCGTGGCGATCCGGATTACACGAACAAAGAACTGATGGTCGCCGCCGGCCTGAAGCATGGCGAGACGCTGGACTATGCCGGAATGAACGACCGGTCAAAGCGGTTGCTTGCCACCGGAGTCTTCGCCACGTTGGCGTTCAAGTTCGACGGCCAGGATCTGATCTTCATGCTGACTCCGTCGACAGACCTGGTCCCGGCGCGTTTCCAGAACATCCCGCTCAAGCCGGGAACGGATCTCGACGCGTATCTGCGCAGCCAGGTGCCGCTCTACCACGGGCTGGTGCCAACGGAAAACGGGCTGATGGAAAGTGTCCGAGTGGCCCTAGAAAAGCTGCTGGCCGAGGAAGGAATCTCGGCCACGGTTGCTGCCAACACGGGCGCGGATGTTGCTACCCATAAAGTGAATGTGGTCGTTTACTCCGTCACATCCCCAAAGGTCATCGTCGGAGATCTGCAGCTCAGCGGCGTTTCTGACGCGCAGCACGCAAACATTCAGGGTGCGCTGAACAAGCTGGCGAATCAACCCTTTGATATGACCAGCTCGGAAAGCGATCTGCAACGCGCTGTGGAGGATGCGTACCACCGACTTGGTTATGCTGCCGTAAATGTGAAGGTTGCAGCAGCCGGCGCTCCGGTCATTTCCGCGGACGCCGTTCGGATTCCCTTTTCTATTGCGGTGCAGGAGGGTCGAGTTTACAGGGTTGCCTCAGTCAAGCTTCCCGATGGCGCGCTGCTTTCACCGGACGACGTAAACAAGATCTTTGCGGATCGGCCAGGGGAGAAGTCGCAGGCTGCGCGCCTTTCTATTGTTCTTGGCGCGCTGTCGCTGGCCTACAAAGCCAAGGGCTATCTTGACTGTTCCTTCACGCCGCACGCGCAGTTCGACGACGCCGCCGGAACAGTGAGCTACACGGTCGATGTAGATCCGGGCCCGGTGTATCACCTTGGATTCGTCAAATTTGACAACGTGACCGATCGATTGCGAAATCTGCTGATGCGATATTGGCAGATGATGCCCGGAGACGTGTTCGACGAAAATTATGTGGCGGACTTTCTGCGCAAGGCCATGGCACAGGACCCCACGCTCCAACGGTCGCTGGTTGGCGCGAAAGAATCCTTCGACGCCACCGCCGACCAGCAAGCGCACACGGTGAATGTGGTCATCCGGTTGAGCCGGTAAGTTCCATTCGGGTCGCGGCGGGCCCCGCTGCAAAGATTGGTTGGCTCGGGGATTCGCCTCTGAAAAGAAAGTGGTTGGGGGCGCTGCTGTGCGATATCACTGACGAGCGTACCGCAAATCACTGCACTTCAGCACTAAATGGATAGACTTGGGCCAAGTTGTGCCCAGATCACCTCGACCCGGCTGCCGCATTGTCGCGTGAGTCAGTGATGAGGTGGCCAGGATTGCGTCGCGAGTCGATCATGACACAGCGAAAAATTCCTGGTGACAGCGTCAGGTCGCTGCACACCCGGCTGCTTGGATCGCATGGGGCACGAGCAGGGCAGATGGTGCCAGAGCTGGGAGTTAGTTTCTCTCAGCCTTCTCCGGGAGGAAGGAGCTGAGCCCATGAAAACCCTAAAGATGATGCTTGTGGTTGCAGGCCTGTTCCTGGCTGCTCCCTTGTTCGCCCAGCGGGGTGTCCAGTCTGATATCCCCTTCGATTTCTATGTTGGGAATTCCCAACTGATGCCGTCCGGGACCTACCAGATTACGCCGTGCGCTGCTAACGTGGCTGTGGTTCGCAACTGCGATAGCGGGGTGTCCGTCTTCCACTTGACGCACCCCAGCGGCAAGGAAGACAAGGTGCGGGGCAAGCTGGTGTTCCACAAATACGGCGACAAGTACTTCCTGAGCGAAGTGCTGGGCCCGGCGTACTCAACCAGCGTGGTTCTCCCGCTGGCGAAGAACGAGAAGAAGGTACGGGCAGATATGGCGACGGTAACCGCCTATGAAACCATCACGGTTCCAAAGGAGGAGGAAACCAAGCCACCGAAGCAATAACGACGGCCGGCCAGGTCCGCCCCGCTGCAAGCAATGCGTGTCCCAGGTCTCGCTTTCGAGACCTGGGATCGCGTCCCCAAGCTACCTACAACCATAGAAGAAAAGGGGAGAAAGCGGAAGATTCCAGGAAAGGTCGAAATGGTCGGGACGGGCAGATTCGAACTGCCGACCCCTCGCACCCCAAGCGAGTGCTCTACCAGGCTGAGCCACGTCCCGACACAATGGAGCCGGCTCGGGTGAGCCGGCCTCCGGGGTCTTGATCAGTTTACACCAGCAAAGCCCGTTCCGCCGCGGGTTGCCGGGGATTGTCTTGCACGCTGCGCAGATTTTGCGCCGCGCCTTGTCCAGTGCAGCGGTTCCGGCCCTACTGCGACGGCGGAACGTACTCCTGCGGCAGCGCCGAGCCCTCGCCAAAGAAGAACATGTCCATCTGTTCCACCAGGAACTGCTGCGCCTGCGGGGTCCAGGGCTGCAACCGGTACTCGTTCAGCAGCATCTTCTGCCGATCCACCCACTCGCTCCAAGCTGCCTTGGAGACGTTCTTGTAAATCTTCTGTCCGAACTCGGAGTCGAAGGGTGGCTCGTCCAGCCCCTCCATCTCTTTCTTGTAGCGAACGCAAAAAACCGTATGCGCCATCGTTTCCGCTCCTGTCTTCAATTGTATGGGATGCCATGGCCTTTCGCCGCTCCGGGGCGTGGGCGTCTCAGAATGTGCGCGCGTTCGGCGGCCCGCTGCCGCCGCAGGTGCCGGCGCGGCCGTCCGTTCCCAGCCGGCTGCTTGCCGTCCGGCGGCGCGCAATATTCGCGTCACAGCCACTTCAAACTCCGCAACGATCGGGGTAATATGGTTGGACAAGTTCCGGCAGGCTATCTGTAGCGCATCCGCGTCGAAGGAGGGCTATCTCCGTGCGGCTGATGCAGCGGGCTGGCCACGATTCCACCTTCAGGGGAGCACCGATGGCGGATCAGAGTACATCCACGCACCAGTCCGTGATGCAGGACAAGATCGCGGGGGGGCTGGCTTACATTACGGTCATTCCGGCGGTGTACTTCCTGCTTACGGAGCCCTACAAGCGGCGTCCCTACGTTCGCTTCCACGCCTGGCAGGCCATCTACTTCGGCATCGCATGCGTGGTCATCAGCGGGATTCTCGGCGTGGTGATTGATCTGGTGCCGGCGCTCAGTTTCCTGGCGTTCGATCACTTCCCGCTGGTCTCGCTGGCGCTGGTCATCCTTTGGATTGTCACGCTCATCAAGGCCTTCAACGGCGAGTGGTACAAGCTGCCCATCGTGGGGCAGATGGCCGAAAACCGGTCCGGCCGCTAAACAGCAAGCGCAGACACGAAATTCGTTTCGCGGCCTGCCTCAGCGGCGAGGCCGCTTTCCGCCTTTGCGCGGCATCTTCCGCGTTTGCCCGGATCGCTCCCGTTTCTTTGCGGGCCGTGCTCCGCGTCGCGCGGCGGGCTTGCCCGTCAGCGGCAGCCCCTCCTCCACAATGGAGAACTGCAGCTTGCGCTCCTGCGCCAGAATGCGGTCCAGGACGACCTGCACGCGGTCGCCCGCGCGAAAGCGGCGGCCCCAGCGCTCGCCCACAATCTCATGCGTGTTTTCGCGCCAGGTGTAGTGGTCGTCGCGCAGGGAGTCAATGGGAACCAGCCCCTCCACGAAGAGATCTGTCAGCTCCACAAACAGCCCGAACTTGGCCGGATTCAGCACCAGCGCGGCAAACTCCTCGCCCACGCGGTCCTGCATAAACCGCACCTTCTTCCACTCCACCAACTCGCGCTCGGCGTCTGCGGCGCGGCGTTCGGTCAGGCTGGTCTCCTCGGCAATCTGGGCCAGCTCTGCCTCCGGGATGGGCGGCTCGCCGGCCAGGCCTTTGCCGGGGATGACCGGTTTTGCGCGGTGCACCACCATGCCTGCGAGCCCCTCGTTGGGGTGGGTCCACGGAGACTTGTGGCGGTCTTCCGCCACCTCGCCGCGGCCCGCAACGCCTGCGCGCAGCAGAGCCTTGGTAATGCGGTGCACAATCAGGTCAGGATAGCGCCGGATGGGCGACGTGAAGTGTGTATACGTGGGTGCGGCCAGGGCAAAGTGCCCCTCGTTCGTCTCACTGTAGCGAGCCTGCCGCAGCGAGCGCAGCATCAGGTAGCTGAGGATGCGCTCCTCCGGCTTGCCTTCAATGCTCGCCGCCAGCTTCTGATACATGCGCGGCGTAACGGCAATGTCTTCCGGAACCTCATGCTGGCGCGCATTGCGGCCCGTACGCTGCGCCTCGCGGCGGTCGCCTCGCGTGACCACGCGCCGCACCGGCAGCGCGCCCAGTCCCAGCGAGTAGCCAAAGCTGGCGGCCAGCTCCTCAAACTGCACCACGCGCCGCGGGTCCGGCTTCTCATGGATACGGTAGAGCGAGGGCACGCCCATGTCCTCAAGCCACGTGGCCACGCTCTCGTTCGCGGCCAGCATGAACTCCTCAATCAGCCGATTGGCCCAGGTGCGCTCTGCCCGGGTCACGCCGCGCATCTGGCCCTGCTCGTCAAACTCGATTACCGGCTCCGGTAGGTCAAAGTCGATGCTGCCGCGCTCCTCGCGTCGCCGGTTCATCTTCACGGCCAACTGGTGCATGCGCTCAAACTCCGGCACCAGGCCTGCGTAGCGTGCGCGCGTGTCGGCGTCGCCCTCCAGAATTGCGTGCACATCGGTGTAGGTCATGCGCTCCGCCGAGCGGATTACGCCCTCGACGATCTCGTAGCTCGCAATGCGGCCCTCCGGCGTAAGCTGCATGATGCAGCTCAGCACCAGCCGGTCCTCGCCCGGGCGCAGGCTGCAAATATCCGTCGAGAGCTCCTGCGGCAGCATCGGAATGGCGCGATCCGGAAAGTAGACGCTGGTTCCGCGCAGCCGCGCTTCCAGGTCCAGGTCCGTACCGGCGCGCACATACTCCGCCACGTCGGCAATGTGCACCTGCAGCTCGTAGCCGCCGTCGTCGCGCTCGCGCACCAGCACGGCGTCATCAAAGTCCTTGGCCGTTTCGCCGTCGATGGTCACAATCGGCAGCGCGCGAAAATCGCGGCGGTGCTCCACCTCGGCGCGGTCCAGATGCGCCACCGCGCGCGCCTCGGCCAGCACGCGATCGGGAAAGATGCGCGGCAGCTGGTGCTTGCGGATCATCATCTCCACGTCCACGCCGAAGTCGTCCGGGTCGCCCACCACCTCCATCACGCGCCCGATGGGGGGACGGGTCGGCGTGGGCCAGCTGGTAATCTCCACGTCCACCACCAGACCTTCCAGGTCTTCGTACTCTGCATGCGCATGGGCCTCCGCGCCCAGCACGCGATGCGGCGTTGCTGCGGGCTCCGCTGCGGGCAGCTCCTGCCCCGGAGGAATGAGGATGTGCTGCGACATGCGCTCGTCAAACGGGACGACGGTGTGTTCGTGCGTCCGCCCAGCCCGCGCATAGTGGAAGATGCCCACCACCGTGGGATTGCGCCGCTCCAGCACGCGCGCAATGCGGCCCAGCCTGCGGCCATCGGCGCGGGGAGGCTCCATCTCCACCAGCACTTGGTCGCCCTGCATCGCTCCGCCTATCTCATTGGGTGGGATAAAAACATCCTCTGTGACCGCGCCCTGGCGTGGATTGGGCCGCACAAAGCCGTAGCCGTCCCGGTGCAGGTCCAGTCGCCCGGCCACCAGGTTGTCGCGCGAGCTCAGCGGCCGGTGGACGGTCCAGACCTCGCGATCCAGCTTGGTCAGCTCGCCGCGCACCGTCAGGCGGGCAAGCTGCTCCAGCAGCAGGCGCCGCTCCCGGCCGCCGCCCAGTCCCAGCTCGCGCACCAGTTGCTTGTACCCGGCCTTGCCGCCGGGCGAGCGGGTGATCCGCGCCAGCAGTTCCCTGTCGGTCATAGCTCAAGAGTAGGGCAGGTTCGGCTTTCGTGGCAGTGAGCCGGGCCGCTTGCGGCCGGTTTTTTCTGCCTGGAATGTTGTCACAGTGGGTAACCGGGGGCCTGCCGGGGCTGCCCACTCGATGAACCTGCCTGTGACGTCATACAATAGCCCCAGTGATACGCTCGGGCCCGCCGGCCAGCGAAAGCATCCCACCTGCCATGGCATGCAACTGTATGTGTGCAGAGTGTCCGGCAACCCGCAGATTCAGGTTCTTTTGGGCCCAGGCTAGAGGCCCCTGCCTTGGCAACCCAGTCCGACCAGGACAGAAAAGGAAACTTCGTTGAGCGCTATGTGGAAACCCTCCCAGTCAGGATCGTCCGTTTCTCCCACCCCAACACCCGCCCCGGAGCCGGTGCGCCCCACGCCGCCTGCCCCCGCCTATGAGCCGCCCGCGGCCCGTGCCGCCTCGCCTGCCACCGGCGAGCAGGCCACCATCGGCAAGAGCCTTTACATCAAAGGCGAGATCAGCGGCTCGGAGTCGCTGTTCATTGACGGCAAGGTGGAGGGCAGCATCAACCTGCCCGGCAACCGCGTTACCGTGGGCCGCAACGGCCAGGTCTCGGCCAGCGTTACCGCGCGCGAGATCGTTGTGCTGGGCAAGGTGCGTGGCAATGTCTCCGCCACGGACCGGGTCGACATCCGTGCCGAGGGCGCGCTGACCGGCGACGTGGCCGCAGCCCGCATCAGCATCGAGGACGGCGCCTTCTTCAAGGGCGGCATCGACATCCGCAAGCCGGACTCGAAGTCCGCCGCGGCTGCCGAGGCTCCCAAGCCCACCACCCAGGCCTAGGGGCAACTGATACCGCTCCATCGCAAAGGCTCCTGCGCAAGCGGGGGCTTTTGTGCTTTTGCACCTGCTGGCAGGAGACGACTACGCCAGTCCCAGCCGCTTGCGCGCCACGCGCGGCAGCGCGGAGCCGGCTCGCGTTAGCACGCGATCCGCAATCACCAGCCAGAGCGCCGAACCCAACAGCAGCACGAGCAGGTCGGTCCAGCGGCTCTGCCGCGGCAGATGCGCGGCAAAGGCATGCACCAGGTAGCCGCCCAGACCGTCCAGCAACAGCCACACCGCCGCTCCGCTGGCGACGCCGGCAGCCAGGCAGCGGCCAAGCTCGATATAGTCCAGGCTGGCCAGTGAGACCATGCGGCGCTTGTGCAGCAGTGCGGCGATGGTGAGCGTCTGCATGGCAATGCCAATGTCCGAGGCCACGGCCAGCCCCATTGCGCCCAGTCCGTGATACAGGCCGGAGTAGATGGGCAGCGACACCACCGTGACCACGGTGCCCGCGGCCATGGGCAAAAAGGTGTTGCCCGCCGCATAAAACGCGCGCGCATAGATGGCCTGCGCCGACCACAGAAACATGGAGATGGAGAAGACGGCAAAGTAGGCCGCGCACTGGTGCGAGTCTGCCAGCGTGAAGCGCCCGCCGACAAAGAACAGGTCAATCATCGGCTTGCCCAGCACCATCATGCCCGAGGCAACCAGCAGGCCCATGCATGCCACGCGCGAAACCGAGTCCGCCACCTCTGTCGCAAACTCATAGTGCTGCTTTTTCGTCCACAGGCTGGCGAAGAACGGCATGGAGGCTGCGCCTGCCGCCTGCGCCAGCACGGCCATGGGAGCGGTAAACAGCTGCTTGGCGTAGCTCATCAGCGACACCGCTCCGCTGGTGCCGGAGGCATAGTGGGCGATGATCCAGCTATCGGCCGTCACCAGAGAAACGCCCGCCATGAGCGGCAGCGACAGGCGAACCCACTCGCGCAGCCCTTCGTCATGCCAGTCCAGAATGGGCCTGTAGTGCGTTCCGGCGCGGCGGGCAAAGTAGGCGTTCAAAAAGAACGGGCCAAGGAACGCGCCCGCCACGGTGCCAAGCGCCAGTGAGGCCACGCCCATGTGCCGCACCAGCAGCACGCCGCCCACAATGGTTCCCATGCCATAGATGAGCGGAGCCACGGCCTGCACATTGAATTGCTTGCGTACCAGCAGCACCGCGCCAAACACGCCCCCGGCAAAGAAGAACAGCTGCGCCGGCAGCAGAATGCGCGTGAGCGAGACGCACAGCGCTGCCTTGGAGTCATCAAAGCCGGGGAACCACCAGTGGATGTACCACGGCGCAATGATCTCCGCCAGCAGAATGGCCGCGCCCAGCACAATGTACATCGTGGTCAGAATCACTGAGAGCGAGCGCTCGCCCTCGGCCTCGCGGCCGGAGTCGTGATAGCGCGTGAGGATAGTGACAAAGGTGATGGAGGCTGCCCCGCCCACAAGGAAGTACGAGATCATGTCCGGCAGCACAAAGGCGGCGTTCAGCGCGTCGGCCTCCATGCCCCGGCCAAACAGCCACACAATGTATTTGACCCGCACCAGCCCGATAATCCGCGACAGAAACGTGGACACCATCAGCACCACGGTTGCGCTGAAGGCGGAGTGCGCATGCGACGGGCGCAGCATGCTCAGCGCTCGCGCCCAGCGGGACCGGGGAGCGCTCAGCGGCGTGGCTTGGTGTGTTTCGTTCACTGGTGTTGATTCTACTTGGCGGCCCCGGGCGCATAGCGGGCGCGTATGCTGGTGGGCAGGGAGGAGATTGATGAAGGCGTTGCCGATTCTTGTACTTGGGTTGACCGTGAGCTTTGGAGCCGTGGCGCAGACCGTTCACGGGCGCGACGGCATTACGCTGCCCGCTCCGCCTCCGGTCAAGGCCGAGCCGGTCATCGACAACTACTTCGGCACCCACATCGCGGACAACTACCGCTGGCTGGAGGACTCCAAAAGTCCGGAGACACGCGCCTTCCTCGAAGCGGAGAACGCCTATACCGACCGCTACTTCAAGCAGGCGCGCCTTCGCCCGCAGGTGGTGGAGCAGCTTGACGCGCTGGAGAGTGTCTCCGAGTGGTCACTGCCGGTGGAGCGCGCAGGCAACTACTACTTCCTCAAGCGCCTGGCCGGTGAAGGACAGGCCTCGCTCTACGTGCGCCGCGGCTGGACGGCGAAGGACGAGCGGCTGGTGGACCCGGCCATGCTGAGCCGCAATCCCAACACATCGCTGGCGCTGGAGGATGTCTCCCGCGACGGCTCGCTGGTGGCCTATGGCGTGCGCGAGGGCGGCGCCGATGAGACCACCGTGCATGTCTATAACCTGAAGACCGGCAAGACGCTGGAGGACACCCTGCCCAGCGGCCTCTACTGGTCTGTTCACTTTACGCCCGATGGCACGGGGCTCTTTTATACGCGCACCAACCGCGAGGGCACGCTGCTCTACCAGCACGCGCTGGGCAGCCGCGTCTCGCAGGACACGCTGCTTTTTGGCCGCGAGTTTCGCGGCGAGCCGCTCAGCACAAACGATCTGTTCATGGCGCAGGTCACCGACGATGGCCGCTACCTGGTGGTGACGATCGGCCGCGGGGTTCCAGCGCGGCGGGTGGACATTGTCTTTCGCGACCTGACCAGGCCCG